>NZHT01000073.1 GCA_002691385.1 Flammeovirgaceae bacterium
TAAATACCATCTCCAAATCCAACATGTCTACCTCCAATATTTTCACCTGTTCCTACCCAAATTCGATTATGATTATTGGGGTCAATGGTTACACATCCAATCGAATAACTTTTTTGATCATCAAAAATAGGTGCCCAAGTAACTCCTGCATTAGTCGTCTTCCATACTCCGCCAGAGCCTACGGCTGCATACATGATGTTTTGATTTTTGGAATCAATGGCGATGTCCGCGATCCTACCTGAAGTGAAAGCAGGTCCTATATTTCTGAATTTCAGCTCATCTAAAACGGCTGAGTCCAGGAGCTGGGCATGAGCCGTTGAACACACAAATAGCATGGCGATTAAAAAATGGATAAGTGTTTTCATATATAGTTTAAATTAATAATGTAAGATAAAACTAACTACTCGAACAAACTTTCTCGGATACTATTTTATAAAAGGTTAAATTAAGAGATGGTCAAAATAATTTTACCCTTATTGAGATTTTGTTTCATTCTTTGATGAGCTTGATCCGCCAGCTCCCAAGGTAAGACTTGATCAATGATGGGCTTTAATTCTTTGGTAGCCCACGCAGCCTTAAAATCTCTATTAAATGAATTAATCAAATCTGACTTATAAGCCAAAGACCTCGCGCGTAAGGTCGATCCTTTGAGCACGATCCTTTTTTGTAAGATCTTGGCCAAGTTTATTTCTTGAGCTCGAGCATTTGCCATAAATCCAATCAATACAATACGACCGTCAAACGCTGCACAATCAATGTTTTTTTCGACATAATCCCCCCCTACGCAATCCAATATCACATCTATACCCTTACCTTCGGTGTCCTCCCATACTAATGCTGACCATGATTGGGTCTTGTAATTATAGGCCTTGTCAGCCCCTAGTTTTTCGCAAAATCTGACTTTCTCGTCACTCCCTGCCGTAATCGATACTTGAGCTCCCCAAACATGAGCCAACTGAATGGCAGCCGTTCCTACCCCGCTGGCTCCGGCATGAATCAAAACTTGCTCCTTTGGACGAACTCCTCCTAAGATAAATAAAGTCTGATAAGCAGTTAGAAAAACTTCAGGTATTCCCGCCGCTTGAATATAATCCAAGTGCTTTGGAATCGGCATTAGTAGTCTATAATCTACCACCGTAAATTGGGCATAACCCCCACCAGCGAGCAATGCCATAACGCGGTCACCTTTTTTAAACCCTTGCACTTGACAGCCGATCGCTACGATTTCTCCAGCTACTTCTAATCCCAATGTTGGGGAAACACCTTCGGGTACTGGATATTTTCCTAGGCGCTGCAAAATATCCGCTCTATTGACCCCTACCGCATAAACGGCAATCTTAACCTCAAAATCTGAATTTTTAGGAGCCTCCTGCTCACTGATTTTCATGGCTTTTAATCCGTCTTGATCGAATACTTCTATATACTTCATCCCTTCAAATGTTATCGCAAAGACCAAGTTAAAATACTTTTAGATAAAGCCCACTAAAATTCTTTTGGCAAAATAAGACCCGTCCATTAGCAAACACTTTATTTAAATATCAACTAGTTTTAGGCCATGGTTTGGAGTATATTAAGTTCTTTTTTACATTTTCTAGCTGCTTTTGGTGTTTGTGCTATGGTATTATATGAGTTGGTTCTTTGAGCCAAACTCCGTCTATTACCACCGAAAAAAATATTCAAAGGGTAGATCTAATTTATGGATTGAGGGCCCTACTAGTTGTATTGATGAGATTTATTAGGGTTTATTATTTTGAAAAGAGTTCCGATTACTATTTTAATAATCCTTTTTTCTGGATTAAATTAAACGCTTTTGCTGGAGTTGGGCTTATCCATTATACCCCTCCATAAAGTTTTTCCAATGGAAACCATTGCTTAAATCTAAGACAGGTCCCATATTCACAGCCCAGACTTATAATATCACAAAATCCCTTCTGATATTATAAGTCATCGATTTAGTTGTCATGATGATCTCAGCTTCCTTAATGGCCAAAGGAATCTCTTTTTAACTCTTAGTAATAAGTGAGTAACTAGTCTTGGGATTCTTTACGATAGGTGATCACAGTAAAAAATACCGCAGCCCTGAGATGGAAAATCTCATAAAAAGCCTTAAAATGAAATCTACCACAATGACTTCATCTTTTGTACAAAAGACTCAAAATAAGGTGTTAATTTTGTAACATATTATAATAAAATGATTTCAATCAGTAGATACCACGATATCAGCGCTGGACATCGCGTAGTAGGGCATGAAAACAAATGTAGCCATCTTCATGGGCACAATTTCAGGATCCATTTTACGGTTACTGCCCAAAGTCTTGATGATATAGGAAGAATCACTGATTTCAGTGTCATCAAGGACCAATTATGTGATTGGCTTGAAACACATTGGGACCATCGCTTTCTCATGTATGAGACAGATGAACTGCGGATTCCTCTACAAAAAATAGCCTCTGAAGACATCGTAATCTGCCCTTTTAATCCAACGGCTGAAAATATGGCTCAGTACTTGTGTGAGGTGATTGGACCTCAACAACTCAAGGGAACTGGCTGTCAATTGATCAAATGTACCATTGAAGAGACCAGAAAATGTTCGGCAACTTACGAAATTTCTTGAGTAAAGAGCCTATTAATTTTATAAATTCTAGTCATTTGCCTTGAGTCTTCTCAAAAGCTTATCATTGGTTTTGCTCACAAAGACTGCCTATTAATAAAATTGATTATTTCCTGTCGTTTGATAAAATATCTTTTTAAATTTATTAATCTTATTTTAAGTTAAAAAAATGACAAATCTTTCAAGAAGAAGTTGGCTCAAAGGAGCAGGAATAATGAGTTCATTGACAGTAATCGGTGGTATCACACCTATACATCAATTGAGTGCCAAAGAAATTAAAAAATTCAGACCAAGACCTCTAACAAGGAATGTAAAGCTCAGCTCTAATGAAAATCCTTATGGTCCCTCCGAAAAAGTACGACAAGCCATGATTTCAAATTTTGACCAGACCTGCCGGTATCCTTTCAGCTATAGCGGGAAACTCATAGAAAAAATTGCGGCCAAAGAGGGTATATCCAAAGATCATATTGTCTTGGCAGGTGGATCTACCGAAGGCTTGAAAGGAGTTGGACTCACATATGGCATGAATGGAGGTGAGATCATTGCGGCAAAGCCGACTTTTCTGGCTATGATGACCTATGCAGCACAATGGGGTGGTTCTGTCAACTGGGTTCCAGTAGACAAAAATATGATGCATGATTTGGATGAGATGGAAAAAAGAATCTCGAGTAAAACAAAACTGATCTTCCTGTGCAACCCAAACAATCCTACCTCTACCTTATTGCCTGCTGATCGCGTGTTGGATTTTTGTAATTCCGTATCCGATAAAGTTACCATCTTTAGTGATGAGGCCTATTACGACTTTATTGAAGATAAAAACTATCCCTCGATGGTATCTTTAGTCAAAAAAGGTAAAAATATCATTGTTTCAAAAACGTTTTCAAAAGTTTACGGATTGGCCGGACTCCGCATCGGCTATATGATCGCCAAACCAGAAATTGCCACGAGCCTCAGAAAAAAAATCATGGCCTTTACCAATGTTCTGGCGATCGAAGCGGCAAAAAATGCGCTTGATGATCAAGAATTTTATGATTTTAGTTTGAATAAAACAGTGGAGGCTAAAAAAATAATTTTGGAAGGATTAGATGATCTCAATCTAGAATATGCTCCTTCAAATACTAATTTCGTTTTTTTTAAGTCGGGAAGGAAAATTGAAAAACTGCAAAAACAAATGCTTGAAAAAGGGATTATGGTGGGAAGGCCCTTTCCACCTTTTAATGATTGGTGCCGTATCAGTACGGGAACCCTTGAAGAAGTCATACGGTTCAACGATGCGCTAAAAAAGGTTTTGTCTTAATCTATTACTTTAGGCTGCCATCCCGGACCTCTGACAAATCTGCCCGGTGTGGCACCGGTAGGTTCCCCGTTTTCAATTACTTGAATACCGTTGACCCAAACTTGATGCACACCCAACGCATATTGATGGGGGTCTTCAAATGTTGCTGGATCACTCACTTCTGCTGGATCAAAAACGACAAGATCTGCGAAATTTCCTACTTGAAGCATTCCTCTTTTTTGAATTTTCAAATTGGCAGCAGGGAAGGAAGTTAACCTTCTGATGCCCTCTGCTAGTGTGATGACCTTTTCATCACGGGCATATTTTCCTAAAACCCGAATAAAAGAGCCATAGGCACGAGGATGAGTACTTTGCTTCAAAAAGATTCCTTCATTAGTAAAAGATCCCGCATCCGAACAAAAACTCACCCAAGGTTTAGCCATTTTTTTAGCGATATTCTCTTCGGACATAGAAAAATATACTACCTGTATTCGACTATCATCTTCAACGATTAAATCTACCATAGTCTCGGCTGGAGTTTTATTCAAGCCCTCAGCGACTTCATCCAGTCGCTTACCTATAAACCTCCGTAAATCAGGGTTCTTAAAGCCAACAAATAAAATTTTATCTGGACTATATTCAAACTTTATATCCTTTAAAATCTTCTTTCGTAAAGATTTATCAGCCAATCTTTCAATGGTTTTTGGTATTCCCCCTTCTCTCACCCATTCTGGCAATTGAACATGTAATCCCGTGGAGGAGGCAGGATAGGTGTAAATATCTGCGGTAATTTTCAATCCTTCTGCTCGGGCAGACTCTATCAATTCAAAGGCGGTATCTAATTTAGGCCAATAGGCCTTACCAGAAGCTTTCAAATGATAAATCTCAGCAGCAATGTCCGCTTCCTTAGCTATAGTGATAAGTTCTTCAATGGATTCCAACAAGTACTCTCCCTCATCCCGGATATGGGAAATGTACATTCCCCCATATTTAGCTGCTATTTTGGAGAGGGTAATCAATTCTGAAGTATTGGCATAGCGACTGGGGGCATACAGTAACGAAGAAGAGATACCCATCGCTCCCAAAGCCATCTCTCGATCCAGCAAAGCAATCATTTCTTCCATTTCTTCAGATGTCGCGATGCGCTGATCATAGCCTATGACGTATCTTCTTAACGTTGCATTTCCAACAAAAGAAGCCAGATTNGTCGCAACTCCCCGGGCTTCCATATACTCCATATAGCCTCCCAACGTNTGCCATTCAACATCATACTTAATGTTTCCTTGAGCTGCTNCTTCTTCTTTAATCATTTGATCATTCCAAGGTCCCATGCTGGAACCTTCACCCAAAACTTCAANAGTCACTCCCTGCCTTAGATCACTCTGAGATCTGCCATCCTCAATCAAAGTCTCATTGGCCCAGCTCAACATGTTGATAAAACCAGGTGCCAAGGACAAATCCTTTGCATCAAACTCTACATTCCCTAGATCCCTAGACAAATCCCCCATCGCAGCAATAGTATCCGCAGAAACTGCCAAATCTCCAATGTAAGGAGCATTTCCAGATCCATCATAAATCATGGCATTTCTTACAATTAAATCAAATTTCCGTGATTTTGGATGACAACTCCAGATAATAACTGTGACAAAAATCAAATACAACTTCTTCATATATTTCAATTTAGCTAAAAGTAATATAATGAATATTCACAATACCTACATCTTATTAAGCATCACACAAACTCGGTGCAATTGAAGCCCTCAGTTCATCACGCTCTTCAACCATTTATAAAGACTTGTTCAATAAATTGTAATCAAACCAATTAAATTAGGTATCTCATAGATATCTCAAAAATTATAAATATGAACCCACATCGATTAATCCTAGGACTGATTTTTATCACTCTTACCCTCATAACTGAGCTCAAAGCACAGAAAAAAATACTAGATCACACTGCCTATGACACTTGGCAGTTTATAAAAAATCAATCCATCAGTAATGATGGAAAATGGATTACTTATGCCCTAGAAAAAAATAGCATTTCTGATCCCCTTATCAAATTATCGGACTTTGATGGTGACGAAGCACTCAACTATCCCAGAGGGAAGAACCCTAGGTTCAGTTTTAATAGTAAACATCTCTTTTTCAATATACAACCTGCGATACATGAAGTAAATCAACTCAAACGTATCAAAACTAAGGAAGAAGATCTTCCCATAGATACACTGGGTATTTATGACATAAGTAATAAAAAATTATCCAAAATCCCACATCTAATCTCCTATAAAATTCCTGAAAAATGGTCTGATTGGCTAGTATATCAGCATAATACACCTCAAGATACTACACTGAAAACATCAAAAAAGTCAAGCAAGGAAACGGGTTATGAACTCATCATCCAAAACCTCAGAGACGACAGCCGCTTTATCTACCCTTTGGTGAAAGAATACACCTTATCCGAAAAAGAGGGGAAAATTGCCTTTACCTCCTCGGGAGATGATGCTGATTTTCAATCCGGTGTATATGTTTTTGACACCCAAAAACAATCTCTTCAGTCTATCTATAGATCAAAAGGGATTTTTAAATCACTGAAATGGGACGAAGCTGGACGGAATTTGAGCTTCGTTTCAGATCTTGATACCACCAAATCATTAATAAGATATTTTAACCTTCACTTATGGTCCATAGGCAGTGATAAGGCTGAGACTATTCTTACCGCTCAAGATGAGTATCTTGAAAAAACCTATTTGGTAAGTGAGCATACCCCATTAGAGTTTTCTAAAAATGGATCTCTACTCTATTTTGGAAAATCGTTACCAACCCTGCAGGCGGATACCTCTCTGCTTGAACATGAAATTGTAAAACTTGAGGTATGGACCTATAGAGATGAGAGACTTTATACACAACAAGAAATTGAAAAGGAAAAAGATCAAAAAGTCTCGTTTTTGACTGCATATGATCTGACTTCCAAAAAATTTATGACTTTAGGTAATGAAAATATCCCCCATGTTTACAAAAGTAAAGAAGGAAATGGTACCCATCTTATCGGCTACAATGAAAAACCTTATCTGAAAGCTATTTCTTGGGAAGGGTCTCCTGCTGCTGCAGATATATATGCCCTACGTATGACTACAGGAATCTCAGAGAAAATTGCTGAAAAAATTTATGCCCATCCTAAAATGTCTCCCTTGGGTAATTATGCCTATTGGTATGATCCCATGGATTCGGCATGGTATACGTATTCATTTTTGAAAGATCAAATCAACAAAATCACTGATCATACGGAAGTTTATTTTTTCGATGAAGAGCATGATACGCCCAATCTTCCAAGGGCCTACGGTTTGATGGGCTGGACTCAAGATGATAAAAAAATATTGATATATGATAGATACGATATCTGGGAAGTAGATCCTGCAGGCATACTTAAATCGAAACGCATTACTCCTGAGGGACGAAAGAAGAAACAAAAATACCGATATATAAAATTAAAAAATGAGGAACGATTCATTGAGAAAAATCAAACATTGCTCCTTCATGCCTTCAATGAAGTGGACAAGGCAGAAGGAATCTACTCCTTAAAATACAGCCCCGGTGCACAATTAAATATTTTAACCTCAGGTCCCTATCAATATCGCAGTATCCAGCAAGCCCAAGAAGGAAAAGAACTGATCTTTACTCAAGCAAATTTCAGTACTTTTCCAGATATTAAAAGTACACATTTCTTCAAAAAAATAAACTCCATCAGCCAAGCCAATCCGCAGCAGAAAACCTATAATTGGGGAACGGCTGAGCTCTATCATTGGACCTCTCTAGATGGTCAACCACTTGAGGGATTACTCATCAAACCCGAGAACTTTGATATCTCCAAAAAATATCCCATGATCGTTAACTTCTATGAACAAAGCTCTGATAACTTATATAGACACCATGCTCCTAATCCTGGTAGATCTACCATTAATTATAGCTTTTATGCCTCTAGAGGTTATCTCATATTTAATCCAAACATTCATTACCGGACAGGATACCCAGGAGAGAGCGCCTATAACAGCGTAATCCCAGGAGTAACTTCCCTCATAGATCAGGGATTTGTGGATCCCGATCACATCGGAATCCAAGGTCATAGTTGGGGAGGCTATCAGATTGCGCATATCGTGACAAAAACAGATTTGTTCAAATGTGCGGAAGCCGGTGCACCTGTGCCCAACATGATCAGTGCTTATGGAGGCATCAGATGGTGGACAGGCTTAAGCAGGATGTTTCAATATGAACGCACTCAAAGTCGCATTGGTGGATCTTTATGGGAATACCCGCTGAGATATATTGAAAATTCTCCCATATTTTTTGTTGACAAAATAAATACCCCTATTTTGATCATGCATAATGACGCCGATGGGCATGTGCCTTGGTACCAAGGAATTGAATTTTTTGTCTCTTTAAGAAGACTCAATAAACCCTCTTGGCTTTTGAATTATCAAGGAGAACCTCATTGGCCACTTAAACTTCAAAACAGAATAGACTTTAATATCAGAATGGCACAATATTTCGATTATTATCTCAAAGATGCTCTCATGCCTAGATGGATGTACAAAGGAATTTCTGCTAATGAATTGGGCATACATAGCAATTTAAAATTGATAGATCAATAGATACGATGAACAAAGCTGAATTACCTTTGAAGCTACTCAAGGAATATTTTGGATACGATTCCTTCAGAGGACATCAAAAAGACGTCATCAAGCGCACTCTTGAAGGTAAGGATAGCTTGGTGGTTATGCCGACAGGAGCAGGTAAATCGATCTGTTACCAGTTACCAGCACTGATGCTTAACGGAACTGGGATGGTCGTCTCGCCTCTGATTGCCTTGATGCAAGATCAAGTGGCTGCCCTGACAACTGCCGGTATCTCTGCTGGTGCCTTGTACGGCAATCAAAACGATACGGCTACCAAAGAAATTCTTAACGATTTTAAAAATGGAACTTTAAAACTCCTGTATGTATCTCCTGAAAAAGCAGTAAGTAATTCTTTTCAAGAACAAATAGACCTTAAAAGGATCTCCCTGATCGCCATTGATGAGGCTCATTGTGTTTCGATCTGGGGCAATGATTTTAGGCCTGAATACACCGAACTCGTTCATCTCATCAAAAAAAGCAACGTACCTCACCTTGCTTTAACGGCAACAGCGGATAAGGTGACAAGAAAAGATATTACTCAAAAACTCGGCCTTAAATCTGCAAAGGCCTTTTTATCAAGTTTTGAAAGAACCAATATCAATATCAATGTACAGCCTGGACAGAATAGGATCGATACAATAATTGACTACGTAGGGGCACATTCGAAAGATTCCGGTATCATCTATTGCCTCTCTAAAAAATCGACAGAAAAAATAGCAAAAAAATTACAAGGAAAGGGTATTAAAAGTGACTTTTACCATGCAGGAATGTCGAGTGAAAATCGTCAAAAAGTGCAACAAGCTTTTCAAGCTGACGAATTAATGGTTATCTGTGCCACAATCGCTTTTGGTATGGGGATAGATAAATCAAATATCCGGTATGTAATCCATTATAGCCTACCCAAAAATATCGAAAGTTACTATCAAGAAATTGGCCGTGCAGGTAGAGATGGAAATGCAGCGAGCACCTTGCTTTTTTTTAGCTTAGGAGATGCCAAAATACTTAGACAATTTATTGATCAAAGTACCGCTCATGAAGACTTCAAAATGATTCAAAGAACAAAACTCAATAGAATGATCGAGTTTGGTCAGGCCAGTAACTGTAGAACCAATTTTATATTGAGCTATTTTGGTGAACATCGCAAAAAGACCTGCGGACATTGCGACAATTGTCTCCATCCTACCAAATTTTTCGATGGTACCATCATTGCCCAAAAAGCATTATCCGCAGCAAAAAGGCTTAATGAAGGAGTTGCTATTAATACATTAGTAGATGTATTGAGAGGATCCCAATCATCAGAAATACGCCGCAAAGGTTACAATCAAATCAAAACCTTTGGAAGTATTACAGACCTCAAAAGGGAAGACCTGATTCAATATATTGGTCAACTCATTAATCAAGGTTATTTTGAAATAGACTTTGCCGATTATAACAAACTCACCATTACCCCACTTGGCGCTGATGTACTTTATAAAGATGCTAAGGTGTCCTTAACTGCAACCATTGATCGAAAAGTAAAACAACCGATTGAAAATAAAAAAGAACATTATGAGGTCGGACTTTTTGAGACACTAAAAGTACTTCGACTTAAATTATCGAAAGAAGCTAATCTACCCGCTTACGCCATTTTCAATGACAATACTTTGAAAGAGATGAGTCGTGTAAAACCTCTTTTCAAAGACGACTTACTGGACATTTCAGGTATAGGAAAACATAAAATACACCATTATGGCTCTCATTTCATTGAAGCCATTAGGATATTTAATCAAAAAAAAACAGTTACACTTTCTGTTAAGGGAGAAACTTATATAAAAACCCTGTGCATGCTCCAAGCCCATTATTCAGTAGCTGAAATCGCAGCCAAACGGTCTTTGAGTGAAAACACTATTTATGATCATATCAATCATTTATATATACACTATGAGCCCATAAATATAAGCCAATTCGTATCTTCAGAAGAAATTAACAAAATTACCAGCACCTGGTATAAATTAAAGAAGACTGAAGAAATTAAACTTCTTTTTCAGGCCCTAGATGAAAAAATAAACTTTGGGAAAATAAAACTGGCCTTATCATTTCTAAAAAGAAGCTAAGGTCTATTGCCCTTTTGCCCAACTTCACACTCATAAACGCCTGCAAACTACTTAATTCACTTTTAAAGTATAATTTAATTCATAAAAAAATCAGTTTTATTGAATTTTCATAAAAGTCCAACAACCAAAAATATCGAAACATAAATTATTGAAATTCCTTAACTATCTTTACTTCATAAATAAGTCAATTTAACTATGAAAAAGCTAGTGTTTTTTTTATCTATCTGCGTTATTATATTAAACAGGGGACGAGCGCAAGAAAATTTAGAAGCATCCATAGAGAAAGATACTTTGACCGTTGTCGAGCATCTCGATCAACTTACATTACTTTGGGATGTCGAATCTATAGAATTAAAAACTTACCAAGGATTGAGAAAGTTCTGCCGCTCTTCAGCTTACAGAAATTCAATAACAAATATGCTCAAAAGTATGCACCATTATGATTCACTTCTTTATGATATGGCCGTTGAAGCCTCAAAACAGAAGCATGCGCATATGAAACACCTCATTCATGAACTTGAATCATTTGAAAAACATTATGGGGTGAAACAATTCCTAAATCATTTGAAAGAAGAATGTACCGTTCAATCCGACTTAGAAAGGCATAAAAAAGACTACAAAAAAGACAATGGTGATGAATCTTATGACAATAAAGTAATTATCGTAGAATTAGAACTTAAGAAATACGTAAAACATTTGACCCACCGCATCGATCGATTAGATAAACATGTGCATCATTTAATTAAAGAATAAGATATCCTTTAATTTATATAGATTCACTTAGATTGCCGTCTTTGATATTTTTGAAGCATATCTGCCATATACCTATCTAAGAATATTTTCTTTAAAAGTTTTGACATGTTTTAATAATCATGGCACTTTTTCTGACATTTGAATAAAGCCAATTCCCATAACAACATTCTATAATTTAAATCACCTGTTCGAAACCTCAGTTTCCTATTTAATTTGTACTTTCTTATTCATAATTTGAGATCAATTGAGGGTTTTTCATTAGTTAGGAAGTCTAATCAAATAACAATAGAGCAATTCCTCTATTTGAGTATTTAGTGATTAACGATGTATGATGATGAACCTTCTAGGCTTCCAAAGATATCTGTCATGAAACAATTGAATAAAATATATACCCGCAGGTAAATGACTCACATTTATTTCGATTTCTTCTTCATTTTTCCTCACCCAACCTGTCAAGCGTTGAATCCCGTTCTGATCAAACAAAATCCAATCGGTCTCAGCCCGTAACGGCATATCAAATAGCAACCTAAACGTACGATCTGCCGGATTAGGAAATAAACTAAACTCTGTTCCAATGATCAACTCCTCTTCTATATCAAGTATATTACTTGGCGTTGCCAAATCCTTATAGGCTACTTGATAAATATCCTTGGTCACCTCATTTTGAACCATTACAATTACTCTTAGCTGAGTAGAATCATGAAAACCTACAGGTGACCACTCAACGGATTCAGTAAACGCGTCATTAAATTCAAATGATTTCTTTTTAACAATTCCAGAGGCATTTG
Organism: Flammeovirgaceae bacterium; assembly: GCA_002691385.1. Taxonomy (GTDB): domain Bacteria; phylum Bacteroidota; class Bacteroidia; order Cytophagales; family Cyclobacteriaceae; genus UBA4465. Next base: position 12,192 of record NZHT01000073.1, read on the forward strand.
GTAAAATTTTAACAAGTACGTTTCTAATAGTATCTGAGGCTAAATACGCTCCTAAATCATTTTCAAGAATTACCATCTTTTCAACTATAAAAAATCTGATTGACAGCTCCGTTTCTGGATCCGGTAAATCAATCAAAGAAGTGAATTTAGCCGATAAGAACAACTTGGAACTACTCTGCGCTGAGCTATCGGATAATTCAATCTTGAAATTTGGCTTGTTTAATTCCTTTTGATCTAGCTGACTTTTGTCCCACCCCAAAATATCCCCATCAGAAGAATTATTAATAACCTCACCATTCAGTACACTGGCAGGTATTTCATTTACGCTGTAATAGGATCTTCTAGCATCTGGATCAATTTTATTTCTTGAATAAAGTATATCCTCACCTTTTCTAAAATTATCCCCATAAATATTGGTCATATAATTTATCCAAAGACTGCCTTCTCCCATTTGGCCAATACGATTATATGTCTCCCCGTGAGCAATCTTACTCTCCGCTTGCAACATAGATCCAAAAGTTTCTACCAAAACAACGCGTTTCCTATCGTAAATACTGAAATTATCAAAGGCAAAACCCTCAAGGTCCTCTCCCTTTTGATTTACTTTCTGTCCAGTCATAGAACCCAATGCAAATCTAAACCTAATTTCAGACCAGTTTTCTTTGGGAATGACATAATTACCCTCATCATCTACGACATCAATTTTGTGTACAGCTAATTTCCAACCTCCTTCAGTGCTCGTATTCCAACCATAAAATCCAGGATTATAGGCCGTTTTTTGCTCTTCATCCCAATTACCAGGATTACCTGGGATACCCTCGAAAGTATACCAGTTGAGGCCCGAGCTCAAAGCACTATAATTTTGATCTTCATTACCAATAAGGAATCTATAAAATCCTAGAGCCGACCAACTTGTCCCGTCATCTAAGGAATATTGTAAAACAACACCATCGGTAACCAGTAAATCAGAACTATAATTGAAACTTAGGGTGGGCTTTTCTAAAAGTGAAAGATCATAAGAAGGAGAGTACACCCATGAATGTTCTGCCATTGAACCATCGTTTCCTCCACCCGCATATCCTCCCGATGGATTTGTTACCCATGAAAAGCCTAAAACTTCAACGGGTACATCAGAAACAGCAGTATCTAAATTAATTGTATTACCGATCGGAATTTCCTTTTGCCAAGTTGAAAATCTTAATGACGCTTCAGTCAAAGCAACTTTATCGCTTTCCAAATCATAATCAATACCATCAAAAAAGCCATCTACACTAATAGAATCTGTATGCCATGAATCCAGCCCATCATCGAAAGTATGAGTTTTAGAATCAATAACTTGAATTTTATCTAAAATGTTAAATTCTCTAACCATGGTATCGGAGCAATTAGCAGTTGAAATGAGATTAAGCTTTGCTCGATAAATTCCTCCTTGATCAAATATTACCTGAACCGAGTCCAAGATAGTAGAATCAACACCACTTCTAACCTCTTTAAAAAACTCAGTACCATCTTCTCTCTCTATTATAAAATTGAATTCTTGAAGTTCTTGCCAAGCAAAGTCATACAATTCTAATTTTCTTTCCCGAAACTCAAAAATAGTATTATTCCCCTCCGTTATGTTTTCCCATCTGAATTCTGGATCAGGTACAATTCCTATAGATTTTGCTTCAGTTTGCTGCCAAGCACATCCAGTAATGTTATTAGTAGCCTTAACCGTAATCAGTACACCATCAGATCCTAAATTGTAATCATCGGAAGCTACTGAAACACTATTTGTACTTTGGTTAGGAACAATGTCATTTTTAATTGTCCATTGGAAATTAGCTAAGTTATTATCCATATTTCCTAGAGTAACATTAACATCTAATAAATCGGATACACAAGCCTTATTGATTATCACAAAACTATCTCCAGTCATACCAAATTGAGGTTTGGGGTCAACCACGATATCGTGCTCAACAATATTACTACAACCATAATCATCGGTATGCTCAAAAATAACAATGTAAGTACTTGAAGCATCATAATCTTGTATATCATTATCAGTTAAACTTAAATTTTTACGTGCATCCTTTGGTGTAAAAAGAGCCGAGGCTTCAGAATCATCACTAATGCCTGAAGATAATGGAAACCTATTAATATCATAAATTTCAAAATTTGATTCAAGACCACCTCCACCAATACCTGCTCCGGTTTCTGAATTGATCCCAAGTAGTTCAAAGCTTCTTTCTTCAAATACATCAAGATCTTCATTTAAACATGTGTTGAAAGTAGTATTTATGATTTGATTATCAATCTTAAAGTCAATGGCAGGAGCAGGATTGATCACGATATTTGTTACTGAATCTAAACTAACACATCCTCTAATATCCGTAAACTGAAAATAAATATTACGTTTTGTTGATTTTCCACCCACCAGTAATCGATCTGACGCTTCTAAAGGCTCAATTAAATCATCGTCTATTAAATGTAAGGAATCTAATTTCAACTTTGCATAGCTATCTCCTACTTCTAAACCACTTCCCAATTGATTAAAGTCATTAAAAACTGAATATACACCTATCCCATCAACACCTGCTGATCCACCCCTAAAAATAACTTCACTTTCTGTTACACAATATGATTCATTGTCATTGATATCCACAAATTGTAGACTTGGTAATCCATTGATTCTTAATATAATATCAGAAAAATTACTACCACATCCATCAAAATTTTCAGCATCATTAATGTCTGCAGTAACCGTGACTCTAAACTTGAAATCATTTGATAATTCAGGTTGTAGTGAAGATAAGTCGAGATAATTTCTCACATTAAATCTTTCACTTGAATTGGTATTTAAACGCCTATTATCTTGATCATACCAAATCCACGCTAAATTTCCGGCAGATTGTGCACTCAGCGATGGGTTATCAATCACAAAATCCGGAATATCTTCTCCTTCACAAATTTCATATACATAATAATCATTGATAGAATCATAAACTCCCGTAGTTACAGGGTTGCCTGGGATTTCACTGATTCTCAAAATAACATCTCTGACAGGAGATTCACAACCTGTAAAACCCTCATTATTAAGGTTAATATCTGTGATTTGAGTTACATTATATTTATAAAATCCAGCAGTTGAGTTATTTGTATTTTGAGGCGTTAAGGTTTGACCAGCAGCTAATTGCACATTCAAGCTATCATACCAATTGTAAGTATTTTTACTATCAAACGAAGCAACAGAGAAAGTAGGAACAGTTGAACCCTCACAGATGAATAATGTTTGGTCCAAAACTGCGGGAGAGACAGGAGCATCTCTAACGTATATAGTAAATTCCAAAGGTTCACCCTCGCTTCCAAAAAATGGATCTCCAGAAAATCCGTTACTTGGGGTCATTTTCTTGTTACTGGCTTGGGTTACATAAAAGGTATAAGTACCTGACTTGGCTGGTCCAAACATATTTAAAGGTGTGGTATTATCATTTGCCACATCATCATTGATCATTTCTACAGGTAATATTTGTGCCCCTTTAGCACTTACCGTCGTTAATCTTTTGGTCGAGTCTTGAGACAAAGCATCTGATTCTGAAGCATACCAATAAAAAAGAATGTCATTGGGATAACTCTCATCATAAGAGATGACATTTATAGCCTTGATTGTATCTCCCTCACAATAATAAGAATTTACTACTCCAGGATCTGAAGCATTTGCTGAGGAGGCCTCAGAAGGAGCACTGGGCACATCAACAATGTTGATTTTTAACAACGTTCCATCACTTTCAGACCCTGTATAAACATTATTTGGTTCAATATCAGTAGTTTGTGTTAGTAGATAATAACGTGTTTCATTAGTATTGATACCCCCTATCAACATCTCAGATGCATTGATCGTATCTCCATTGGCATCGGAAGTTGAAATAATGCTCGACGTACTTCTAGTTGCATTAACATCTGAAAAGTACCAAGTGAACTTTTTACTATTGTTAGCATGGGTATAAAAAGTTTTAGCATAAAATTCCTCATTACCATTCAACAATGCTGATTGATAAGAAAGCTCTAAAGACTCCCCAATATTATCACCATTTTCATCGTAAAAAGTCTTATTATCCTTATAATCTATGGCTCCAAGTAATGGAAAATCGGCTACTGGATACACTGTTATAGCTATAGAAGCACGATCTGCAATTCTGCTTTCGCAACCTTCAAAATTAGTTTGAGAGCTACGAGTTACTCGATCAAGAAGATGAGTTACTTGACTTAGATAAATGTTAGTATTGTAGGTATTAGATACCTGATAATAACCATTACTACCAGTACCTAGGAAACCTTCTCCTAGAGTTGCAATTTCACCAAAAGAGGTCCTCGCAGAATTGTTTGTCTGATCAAACATTTCTGAAGCATCTTTTTGCGGATCATTGGCATTGCGATACCAGCGATATTGAACATTAGTCAATCCGGGACTACCTATCGTATCTAATGGTAATATCCTAGTATTGTAAGGCAATTCACCGCTACTCACATTGATGTCCGATAGCATACCTGTTGGTTTTCCTGGAAGGCTGTAAACAAATATATCAATTTTTGTTAGAGCACTTTGACAGCCCTTAAAAACTTGCGTATGGGCAGCATTGTGATCTTCTCTTCGCGCCACATAAAAAGTATAAGTTCCGGCAGCAGGAGTATTATCGCTACCAGCACCAATAGCAGTAAACAATTCAGCAGCCGTTGCCGTAACATTTCCTGATGCACTGATAGCACCTTGACCATTATTATCCGTTACCGTTCCAGGTGATGACATCCCGTCAATCAATGTGCTGTCACTCTTATACCATTCGTAAAACGAAGCATTATCTATTATGGGTAGTGCTACAAAATCATCTATTTGTGCCGATGCGTTAGCAGCAACAAATTTGATTACTGCATTTTTTGAGGTCACCGAGGGGTCATTAAACTCCTCAATAGTATAGGTGTAGGTCGAATAGTTGGTACTCGAAGTTATTATAGTACCTAAAGTCTCGAAATCTATAGCTGAGCTATTGCTAAAATACCTGATCTCTAAAGTAGTAGATGCTCCGGTAGCTGATTTAGCTTTAAAAGAAATTTGACTGACTCGGGTTAAAGGTTCAGATTGTACCGTACCACCAGCATTTATCGTTAAATATTCAGAGCCTGGTGTAGCCCAACTACCGCCTGAACCTAATATCCATGGATTGGCTTTTGAAGTTGGATTTGAAGAAAAATTATCCGAAATACCACCTACCAACATACTCAAATTCTCAACCGTTTCTCCTTCACAATATTCAAAAGCATAATAGCCCCCTGCAGACGCTCCAATAATTTGCTCATCTCCTTTTGATGAGGCAGTTAAGTCAAGTCGAGGCCCATTGGGTATATCGTGAATCACAATGGTCAAGATTGCATAATCACTCTCGCAGCCCTCATAAGTACCATCTATAATGTTACTAGTTTGAGTGAAATTAAATACGTAGGTTCCAACGGCTGGCGTATTAGTCCCGAACAAGAATAATGGTGCCACATTCCTATCATTTGGTACAGTAATCTTGACATCTTTAGCATCACTTGTACTAGGTTCATCTCGATACCAATTAATTGTCGAGGTCAAAGCGACATTTTCAGCTAAAACTTTCACATCTTGAATAGTTTCACCAAAACAATATTCAACCAAATAATTATCTGCAGAAATTTCATTAACTAATTTATTATTCACTGATTGATTAGAAAGATCTAATTCAGGTTTTCCCTGACGCTTGAAAACTGTAAATTCATGAGTAGCCGTATTGTCACAACCAAAATTGGTATTGGTTGGACCAGAGGTATTTAAGGGATCATTCGCATCTGTGGAAGATACTGTTAGTCGATACTTGATTTCATCACGATTATTGTTAGCATCATTGGCAGTCAACCCTATGGTTCCATCCGCTATTATCGCTGCTAAATTAATATTAGCCGTAACAGATCCGTCATTAGAAACTGTAATGAGTTTACTCTTCCCTAAATTATCTACATTTGATGTAAAAGTTAATTCTGTGTTATTACTGAGTGTTTGAGTAGAAGATAAGACCAAATTATTCTGATTCGTCAAAGATGCTACTGTAACTGTCCCGGAAATTCCTGTTCCTGTTACTACATCCCCAACAGAAATATGCCCTGAGTTGTTATCAATTACCAAAGCATTACTGTTATTAATGTTACCGTTCACTTTTGCAGTACTTTGGCCAGATCCTATTACCTCCAAAGTATAAGACAACGGATTAACGTCATTTCGGGTGGGGACAGGGGCACCAGAACTGAATAAAGTCATGTTAAAGTCTACTGATTGATTATTGTTATCTGAATCCACATCACAATAATAAGACTGCAAAGGATTATCACTAGTTGTTACTAAAGTAATAACCGGCAATGGGGTGATGATAATTTCTGCAGTACCATCTACAAAAGTGTTTTGAGTAGTATTATCAATAATGGTCCTTGAAACAAAAGCCGTATGGGTTCCATTTGCATTTACCACAAGATAATTTGAAGCAGCTGTTGCGTTATAAGCCGCATTCATATTCATTTTAAAGCTGGAGGAATTGGTAAAAGTCAATGCTACATTATCGCTAATACTTTGTGAAGAAGAGAGCACCACATTATTTTGGTTAGTAACCGAGGCAACCGTTACAACACCGGAAATGCCGGTACCTGACACCACATCACCGACGAGAATAGTACCAGAATTATTATCGATAGCTAGATTTTTAGAATTAGTCAAATTACCATTGACAGATGCCGTGGCACTAATTGAGGTGGTAACTCCTGGTCCGCTAAATGAGACAAAAGTAAAGCCAGATCCAAGTCCAAAAGGAATCAATGAAAAATCTCCTTTGGTAAAAGTTAATACCACATTATTTGTCAAACTCTGCGCAGAAGATAAAACCAAATTATTTTGATTTGTTAAAGATGCAACCGTGACCGTTCCGACAATTCCAGTTCCCGTGACTATATCTCCTACAGCAATAGTGCCCGTCTGCCCATCAACTACCAAATTAGTAGTATTATTCGTAGTACCATTAACAGATGCTAGTGAAAAATTAGATTTTGTAAACGTTAATACCACATTGTCCGTTATACTTTGTGCAGAAGATAAAACCAAATTATTTTGATTAGTTACCGAAACGACTTTAACATTTCCAGAGATACCAGTTCCACTTACAATATCGCCTACGGTAATAATTCCTGTTTGACCATCCACTGCTAAGGTGGTACTACTATTGATTGTTCCGTTTACAGAGGCCGTAGGTGTGGAGATATCATCAATACATTTATTAAAATATAAACTGCTAGTTTTAGGAAATTCTGTCTCATCCAAAATCTGACCCTCAGCTTCCACAATCTTAATCGTCTCTGTCACAGCAACTGAACAGCCGGTAAAATTCTCCGTCAGGGTATAGGTAAGCACAGTGCCAGACCCTGAGGTCAATCCAACAGCATATGGAGTAAAAGATACAGAATCTAAGGCGGTGCTATTTGTGTATTGTACGCCCAAACCTTCCCCTGTAAAGCTACCTGAATAGAGACCGTAATCAGTTCCTCTGTTGGAGTATGGTTGGGCATTATATCTTGTAACTAAAGAGACATCGGCTGTAAATGTCAATAATGCATCATCAGTTAGCGTTTGAGAAGAAGATAAAACTAAATTATTTTGGTTAGTCAAAGAGGCTACAGTAACATTTCCTGAAATTCCGGTACCAGTGACCACATCTCCAACTAATATAGTTCGAGAAGAATTACCATCGATAACTAAATTTTGGGTACTCGATATTGCCCCATTTACCCTTGCGGTAGTCTTTACCAAAGGATTAGCTTCCGTGATAGTCCCAAAATCTCCGTATATAGGCTGTCCTGACACTTGCGTTTCAGAGAAAGTCAATCCATTTTTAGAAAAAATATCTGCGAATACAGGTCGATCAACAACAACTTTAACAGCTGCTTGTCTGTTGGTGCTTGGTGATCCAGGTAAACTACCATTAACCGGAGCTTTACACCCATTAGCATCTGATACATCCAAGTAGTAATAAAAGTTCTGAGTTTTGTAAGTTGAAAAATTTGAGATTGAAGATGTATTGACAGGGGCTGTAGTAGTTGGATTAAAATCAGTCGAAGTGTAGCTTGCATTACTATTACTCCAACTAAACGCATAGCCACTCAACGCACCATTACTGGTATTTCCCAAAGTTATTTCATCTCCGCTACAAACGCTGGGTTTAGCCGTTTTCGACTTTGTAAAAGTTAATATTACATCATTAGTCAAACTTTGTGCACTTGAAAGTACCAAATTATTTTGGTTACTCAAAGACACTACAGTAACCGATCCTGAAATTCCTGTACCAGTAACTACATCTCCAACTGTTATGGTCGCGATGTTGTTATCAACTACCAAGGCAGTACTGTTGCTGGTACTGTTATTTACTGAAGCTTGGGCTGTGTAGGTGGCATCATCGAAATCAAAACCCGCAATCGCTTCCGCATCTGGAGAATCATAAATGGTGGCAACCACCTGAATAGGTGCACTCTCGCAGCCCCGCGTATTAGTTTGCGTAATCCAAATATTTTGATTGCCTGCATTATTCGCATTTAAGTGTGTTAAATCTGCAAAACCAACAGTTGCATCTCCGCTACCATCGAAAGAAGTTGTATTTAATACTTGCGTAGATGGCGAGGCATTGGGATTAGCACTACTATACCATTTAATTGTATTTGCAGCGGCATCGCCTGAAGAAGGATCCGGATCAACTTTAATACTGAAGTTTGCCATCGCATTAGCCAAAGAAGAATAATTGGTATCAAACAATCCTCCCTTACATATATCCAAATCAATTAATAAGACTTGCCCGTCTGTTGGAGATCCACTGGTTATGGTAGCCAAAGGATCTACTGACTCCACCTCCAAATCTAAAATGTTAAATCCATTGTTAACTCCATTGATTTGAGCAGTCCCACCGGTTCTGGTTAAAGTACCAAAAGCAGTTACATCTGATCCCGTATATTTGATTTTTAAACCTGTTCCAATTGTAATTTTATCAACACCACTTGCATTTCCATCATTAGTGTAGGTTATTGTAATAGTGGAAGAAGTTATCACTGCCGCTGTAATAGCTATGTCATTAGATCCAGAAATCAAACCATCAGTAATAATACTCGTTGCATCACCAACTGGCTCAAAAGCAAAACCTGAACTTAAGGTAAAAATGAGTGTTCCTGCATCTACAAAATCAGCAGCACTTGATTCATTAATCAATATGGGATTTTGTAAAGTAATGTATTGATTATCCAAACAAGTCAGCATTCTCTCTGTATAATCAAAAGCAGTTGCCCCATCAGTAATCTCATTTCCAGATAAATCTTTAATTGAATTTGCGCCTGAATCCTCATAAGTTGCACTCAATCCAGATGCCCCTGAAGTTTTATCACTTTGATCACCAACGAAATTTAAATTAAGTTTAGTAACCCCACTCGCTGCATAATTAGCATTGTCTATCGTTACAGCACTACCATCATTTACTAAAATTGCTCCAAAACCATCACCAGCATTACCATCTACAATGTTTACAACTTCACTAAAGGTTAATGCTACACGATCTATCAAACCATCGGCTTGTGCGTCTTGCCAGCGCGCATTAGTAATAACTGGCTTTGCCGCATCAATAGGAGTAAAAGCACTTTGCGCTGTCATATTATTAGATGGATCTGCTATCTTACTCGCATTCATCGTAATAGTAGGCTTGACATTACTATCTACAACCAACTTTTCTGTAAGGTTTATTCTTAAAAACTTATCATCACCTGTAGCACCTGTAACCACATTACTCACACTATAAGAGCTACCCAAAGTGAATGAGTTACTATTCATATTACTACCCTTTGAATCATCTAAATTTTCACTAAACGTCAAATCAATACGATCAATCTTACCATCTGAATCTACATCCATAGTTTGAGCCGCAACAATCACTGGAGCCGCTCCGTCACTTGGAGTAAATGCCCCCTGATTCGTGGTCGCTTGATTATTTAAACCATCTGCTATCTTACTCTGTGCAAGAGTT
>NZHT01000074.1 GCA_002691385.1 Flammeovirgaceae bacterium
CATTATTTTTGAATAAATCGTGAAGATAATGGACCATCCCAGAGAGAAATCACTTTTAGCTAATTTCATATTCATACTTGCCTTGATTTTTAGTATGGGTTGTCAGCCAACAGATAAAAAAAAAATAGCTATCGATCCTTTTGAACAAATAAAGGATTTAAATGCTAAATCCGTACTCAAAAAGGCAATTAATAATGCGGGTGGTTTTAATACTTGGCGTAGAATTAAAAATCTTTCTTATACGAAGCATGGAATACTTTATTTTGCTAACGGTAGCATAGAAACAGACAATGTTCAACAACATCGATATAAATTTTATCCCCAATTTTCAGCTGAAATTAGTTGGGAAGAAAATGATATTAATCACCGTATATCCTATAATACAGAGGTGGCACAGCAATTTGAAAATGGCAAGCTAACAGAAAAAGATCCGACGCAAACAGTCATGAGTTCACTCTATGTATTGGGTATGCCTTTCAAACTATTAGATGCAGGAACGGTATTAACTACTCTTGAATCTGTATTATTACGCAGTGGTCAACAGGCCAAGGCCATAAAAGCCAACTATAACCCTAAAAAAAATAGCAATCATTCAACCACAGAAGAATGGATTTATTATTTCGATAAAAATAATGCTGAATTTTTAGGATCATTGGTTTTTCACCCTCCCACCTACGCTTACATTGAAAATCTAAAGTTCACAGATCATTTACCAATCAAATTACCATTACATAGAAAATCATATCGTACAAATAAGAATAGAGAGATCGAGTATCTTAGGGCTGAGTTCCATTACTCTGATTACAAAATCACTTTCTGACAATCATCAATTTTGAATTTGAACAAATAACTCATCCTTCAACTCTTAATCCATTACAATAGTTAACTTAGTCATGAAATCTCCATTTAAGTCCTATTTATTTTCTCATAAATGGCCATATTAAAACCGTTAAGTTGGGTTCAAAATTATTCCAAAAATAAATTAATAGGAGATTTTTTTGCAGGGCTTACAGTAGGTATTTTGTTAATCCCCCAAAGCATGGCCTACGCTTTAATTGCAGGTCTTCCCGTTATTTATGGCTTGTATGCTTCCCTTATTCCTCAGGTAATATATGCTTTCTTTGGATCTTCCAATCGGCTATCAGTTGGCCCTACAGCCATGGATTCCTTACTTATTGGGAGTGGCCTAGTTTTATTAGCTTCTATTGGATCTCAAGAGTACATTGAATTTGCAATCATTTTATCACTCCTGGTGGGTGTCATACAAACTTTACTTGGTTTTATGAAAATGGGATTCATAACACAACTATTATCAAGGCCAATCATCAGTGGATTTACATCTGCAGCAGCTATTCTCATAGGCTTAAATCAATTAGGACCCTTGCTCGGAATATACATAGATAAAGGAAATCTGATTGTTTTATTGAGAAGTATTTCCCATAATTTGATACATATTGATTTATTAACAGTATTCATAGGTTTAGCATCTATTGTATCACTTTTTGTCCTTAAAAAATCAATCCCAAAGATACCCAGCAATTTGATTATCGTTCTTACTTCGATTGGACTCGTACATTATTTTGAACTCCATATTTCAAATCTAAAGATTATTGGAGAAATCCCTATGGGCCTGCCTAACTTCAGTGTTCCTCATTTGAATCTAGAAAAGATAACCCTATTACTCCCATTAGCATTCACTTTAGCAGTGATTTCGTTTATCGAATCTTTTTCTGTAGGTAAAAAACTTGGTATGAAATCAAGGGATCACACCCTCGATGCAAATACGGAACTAGTCGCTTTGGGTAGCGCGAATTTTATTGGTTCTTTTTTTATGAGCTTCCCTGTGACAGGTGGATTTGGAAGATCTGCAGTTAATCTTAATGCAGGTGCTTATACTCCCTTTTCAGGAATCATAAGTGCTTGCTTAATCGCAATAACATTACTTTTTTTTACAGATATTTTTGAGCTACTGCCTTATACGGTTTTGGCTGCCATCATTTTGGTTGCTCTCAGAGATTTAATTGATTTTAAATATCCTTTTCAATTGTGGAAATCTAATCGCATTGATTTTTTTATGTTAATTTTTACCTTTTTTATTACTTTATTCTTGGGAATGATATGGGGGGTTTTTTCTGGAATGGGAATGTATGTATTCCTTCTAATATACAAATCAGTTTTTCCTAAAATTCAACTCCAGTCTTTTGATGAAAAGGGAGGAATATTGCCTGCCCCTAATAAGACTAGCATAGCTATTCTGAATCACAACCTTTATATTTTGAAAATTGATACTCCTATAATTACCATAAATATCAAATCAATTAAACAGCAAATAAATCAGAAAATTATCGTTTCAAATTCTGCCAGACAGACCCTATTAATAGACTTAAGTGCCATTCAACATATCGATGGTATGGGTTTCAAAGGAATTAAACGACTCATTTTGCAGTTAAATGAAAAAAATATCAGAATTTTATGGTTTGGAATTCTCCCTTCACTACAATCAATCATTACTTTTAAAAAATTGACCACTGGTCCTATGGAAGAAAATGTTTTTAAAGACGCAACTGGTGCAATTAACTTCTTAAGAAAAGTAAATGATAAGTGAGGAAGATTATAAAAAATGATTAAAGCAATTCATTGATATGAAAATTGAACAAATCTATACGGGATGTCTATCACAAGGCACATATTACATAGAAAGTGAGGGTGAGGTGGCCATAATTGATCCATTAAGAGAAATTGGAACTTATTTAGCAAAAGTTAAAAAGGAAAAATCAAAAATTAAATACATTTTTGAAACCCATTTTCATGCAGATTTTTTGTCGGGTCACCTAGATCTAGCAAATAAATCAGGAGCTGAAATTATATATGGCCCTGAAGCTCATGCCAGTTATGATATTATAATGGCCACAGACTATCAAATCTTCCATCTAGGGGAGATAACCCTTCAAGCCTTACATACTCCAGGTCATACCCTTGAAAGCACTTGCTATTTACTAAGAACCAAAGACGGCAAGGCCCATGCCTTATTTACTGGTGATACTTTATTTATTGGAGATGTCGGACGTCCTGACCTGGCCATAAAAACTTCCTTTTCCAAAGAAGATTTAGCAGGAATGCTTTTTGAAAGTCTTCGAAATAAAATAATGCCTTTATCTGACGACATCATTATTTATCCTGCCCATGGTGCAGGATCTGCTTGTGGGAAAAGTATGAGTAATGAAACTCACGATCTTTTAGGAAATCAAAAGAGGACAAATTATGCCTTAAGAGCTGATATGACCAAACCAGAATTTATCAAAGAAGTTACGGAGGGTATTCTTCCACCCCCCCAATATTTTGCCAAAAATGCGCAATTAAATAAATCAGGAATTAAAAGTATCGATGGAGCATTAAAGCAAGGAATGATTGCTTTGGATATAGACCACTTTGAATCATTAGTCGAACATGAAAATGCACTCGTATTAGACACCCGTGAACCAGAAGAATTTGCTCAAGGCCATATACCCAACGCTATTTTCATAGGTATCACAGGTGATTTTGCACCTTGGGTAGGTGCTTTGATAAATGACTTAAATCAACCTATTGTTTTCATTGCAAGTAAAGGTATGGAAAAAGAGGTCGTTACTCGACTAGCAAGAGTGGGCTATGATAATGCATTAGGCTATCTTGAAGGAGGTTTTCAGGCTTGGTTTGATGCAAGTAAAGATGTGGAAACGGTCACTTCCATTTCAGCACAAACCTTCTCAAATCAATATGCAAAAGATTCTCTTAATATAATAGATGTGCGCAAACCCGGGGAATTCGAGCAAGAGCAAATCATCGGTGCTCAAAACATTCCATTAGATTTTGTTAATGATCATCTGGAATTACTAGACAAAAAAACTGAATACCATGTCCACTGTCTTGGAGGCTACCGCTCTATGATATTCAATTCGATACTAAAATCAAGGGGTTATCATCAATTGATCGACATTGAAGGAGGTATCCGAAGTATTAAAGAAACTGAAGTTCCAACAATCGTAAGATAAATTTCCTAATGAACATTCAAAAGGAAATAACAAGCAATAAAAGGTTCAACTCAAACCTAATGTAATTTCTATAATACTAGCTGGACTAGCATACCCAAAAAATTAAATTATTAACTCATTGACTTACCTATAACTTTTATGTGTATCCCAGAATTCATAATTATTTAAACATACTAAAATTATTCTATGCACTACCATTATATTATTATTGGCGGAGGCTCTGCAGGTGCTGTATTGGCTAATCGTTTAAGTAAAGACCCTTCCAATGAGGTGTTGGTCCTTGAAGCAGGAAGGCCAGATTATAAATGGGATTTTCGAATACATATGCCCGCAGCACTTACCTATCTGCTCACAGGTAAAAATTATAATTGGGGCTATACTTCCGACCCCGAACCATTCATGTTTAATCGAAAAATTGCACAACCTAGAGGCAAAGTATTGGGAGGATCTAGTTGTATCAATGGAATGATTTGGATCCGGGGAAATGCAATGGACTACCAAAAATGGGCCGGTGATAAAGGACTTGAGCATTGGGATTATGCACATTGCTTACCCTATTTCAAAAAAGTCGAGAATCGTCTGATGGGGGGTGATAACTATAGAGGAGATCAAGGTAATTTAAAACTTACGACCCCTACCTGTAAAAACCCTTTGTTTGATGCATTTTTTAAATCTGTGCAAGAGGCCGGTTATCCCTTGACTGAAGATGTAAATGGATTCCAACAAGAGGGCTTTGGCCGGTTTGATCAAACCATCTATAATTCGCGACGGCTCAACGCGGCGCGCGCCTATATCCATCCTGCTAAACATCGTAAAAATTTAACGGTAATTACACAAGCTATGGTATTAAGCATCCTATTTGATGGCAAAAAAGCGGTAGGTGTCGAATTCAAAAAGGGTAAAAGGATAAATAAGATCTTTGCTAAAGAAATCATATGCTCCGGGGGTACAATCAATTCACCTCAACTCCTTCAACTATCAGGAATTGGTAATGCAAATCATTTAAACAAACTTGGCATTCCGATAGTAAAAAATCTTCCCGGAGTTGGAGAAAATCTACAAGACCATTTAGAAGTATATGTGCAATGGGCATGCAAAAAGCCTTTGAGCTTATACCCTGCGTTGAATCCATGGCACGCGCCAAAAATTGGATTTGATTGGCTTTTTAGAAAAAAAGGAATTGGTGCTACTAATCATTTTGAGGCAGGTGGTTTTATACGCAGTAATGATCTGGTATCCTATCCTAATCTCCAATTCCATTTCTTACCATTGGCTATTAGATATGACGGTACAGTACCAAATGAGGGTCATGGTTTCCAATTACATGTGGGGCCTATGGGGACAGATGTTAGGGGTCGAATACAAATAAAATCTTCCGATCCCCTTCAATATCCTAGTATTTTATTCAACTATCTTTCTACAGAAAATGAAAGAAAAGAGTGGTGTGAAGCTCTTCGTTTATCTAGAAAAATCATAGAAACCCAAGCAATGAGTTCCTTGATGGGTGAAGAGTTGTCACCGGGCCCAGCAGTTCAAACAGATGAAGAAATTCTAGATTTTGTCGCTAAAGAAGGTGAAAGTGCTTACCATCCCAGCTCTACTTGTAAGATGGGTACTGATGACATGTCTGTTACAGACCCCAATACCTTAAAAGTTCATGGTGTTGAGAACCTTCGGGTAGTAGATGCATCAGTTTTTCCTTATGTAACAAATGGTAACATCTATGCCCCAGTATTAATGGTTGCTGAAAAAGCAGCAGATATTATTTTAGGTAATACACCATTAAATCCTATTGAACTCCCTTACTTCAAAGCAACTAGTACTTAGACTTAACCATTATTTCTAAATCAGATTTATACTTTTTTAATCCTTTATGCAAAGAATGACAAGTAAACAGCATAATTATGCAAACTGGGAGTCCCGTCACCAAGGAACCTGTCTGTAAGGCAATCAATCCACCTCCTATCAATAATACAGCCGCCACCGCGCCCTCTAAAAGTGCCCAAAAAATACGTAATTTTACTGGTGTCTGTTCTCTGCCACCACTTGATATAAAATCAATGACTAATGAACCACTGTCCGAAGAAGTTACGAAGAAAACAACTCCGGTTATTACGACAAAAAGAATACTCAGGTAAGACAATGGAAAATGCTCCAATAACTTATACAAAGCAGTAGAAATATCACCATTAACAGCTTCAGTAATTCCTCCAACACCAAATATTTCGGTATGAAGTGCAGTACTCCCAAAAATAGCAATCCAGATAGTTGTTATGCTAGTAGGAGCCAAAACTACACCTAACATGAATTCCTTTATTGTTCGTCCTTTAGATATTCGTGCAACAAAAAGACCTACGAAAGGTGCCCATGCAAACCACCAGCCCCAATAAAAAAAAGTCCAGCTATCCATCCAATGACTTCCTTGATAAGCTTCCATCCAGCTACCTGTAGCTATTAAATTTTGAAGGTAATGGCCAATACTTTCTATGGCGGAGCCAAGAATAAATAAAGTTGGACCAGCCATCAACATGAAAAACATCAATAAAACAGCCATAATCGCTGCTATCTTACTTAAAACTTGAATTCCTCTATGAAGTCCCGAAACTACAGAAGCTGTAGCTGCCAACGTGATAATAATTATCAAAATCACTTGCACATCAGTACTGTTTTCTAGGTCAAAAAGATAATGCATTCCAGAATTAATGTGCTGAATACCTAAACCAAGCGTTGTGGCCAATCCAAACATGGTAGCCACTACTGCCATCACATCTATAAAATGACCCATCGGACCTTTCAAGTAATCTCCCAATATAGGATATAATATCCACCTAATACCTAAAGGCAACCCTTGATTATAAGAAAAAAACGCAACTGCCAAACCCATTAGTGCATAAATCGCCCATCCATGAAAACCCCAATGCAAATAAGAAATATTCAAGGCATTCTTTGCGGCAAACAAAGAATCAGAAGTACCATATGGGGGATTAGAAAAATGAATGATGGGTTCTGCAACACTATAAAACATCAAAACCAAACCAATGCCTGCATTGAACAACATACTCAACCAAGCCCAAGTACTGAACTCAGGCTTGCAGTCGGCGCCTCCTAATCTAATATTTTTATAGCGGCTCAAGCCAAGATATGTACAGAAAAAGAGAATGATATTTGCTCCCAAAACGTAAAGCCAACCAAAATTAATAGAAATAAAGGATTGAACCGTCTCAAAAAGTGCCCCTATAGATTCTCTAAAACCAAGAGTAAGCACCACAAAAAGCACTACCAATCCAGCAGATGGAAAAAATACCCAAGGCTGAATGCTTTTTAAAAAGGGTTGATGTTGAAATTTTTGTTTTACGATAGGAAGTCTAATTTAATTCTCAAGGTAGACAGTCTAAGGCTTTAAAAAAAATGAATGATTACTGTATCAACAAAACTTGTTCAAAATTTCATCTTTTGAATCTTAAATGTCCAAATACCTTTGTAAGTAAAATCAATGAACTGGGAGTTGATCATAAACAGTTTAAAAATAGAGATTTAGTCAATATACTCTCAGGAAATAACTTCTCATAATAATTATTGTTCAATTCAAATGGCTTAACTTAACTCTAAAATAATGACATCACATCTAAATAAAACTTATGTTTTCATTTTTCAAGAAACAGTATAAAAGCATTACTGCTTTAGAATTTAATAAACTCAAAAATGAACGAGGGGTAAATGTGATAGATGTTAGAAATAAGACCGAACTGTCTTCTGGAATGATTCCAAACTCAACACATATCAACGTATTGAACTCCTCTTTTAAATCAGAAATAAAGAAATTAGATCAATCAAAAACATATGTAGTTTATTGCAGAAGTGGTATCCGTAGCGCTAGAGCATGCCAAATAATGGGAAAATTAGGCTTTCAAGATGTTTACAACCTCAAAGGAGGCATCCTAACTTGGAATGAGCTAGACTAAATATTAAAAGTCTAATCACAGATGTTCTAAAAATCATTCAACCCCAAAATTCAATAAAGAATATAATGTACAAACTTCCACTAGTACGTCCTCATTATCAATGAAATGCGTCTAATTAAAAGATTCCTAACTCATAACTTATCTAAATAGCAGCACTTTAGAAATAATAAAAAAACCTAAGTTGGTCTTAACTTATTGATTTTTATCCATTCTGATCTTTCCGACATCACAACATATTCAGTATTTTTCTGTTCTCTTTGGTGAGTAAAACATACCTCAGGAGGTGCCATACCTATTTCTCCAACCAATACTTTCATCTAGATGCATTGATTAAGAGTTCTTTGAATGATGAAAAATCATTATTTATTGACTGAAAAACTTCATCTTTTCCGAATAAACTTCTCAATTTTTCATCAAAATTCAAAGGCTCTTGCAATGCCTTATCAACCACATCCAAAAACTTAACAGGATGGGCAGTCTCTAAAAATATACCTTGTTCATTGGGTTTTAAATTTCTAGCCAAAGCCTGGTAGCCGATGGCGCCATGCGGATCCAAAACATAATTATTTGTATTTTGGCAAGTTCTTATAGTGGATAAAATTTCGTCATCACTGAGGCTAAATCCGGAAATGTGTTGTTTGATTTTGAAATGATCTCCGCCAAAGAGCTCCATAATTCTTACAAAATTACTAGGTGCTCCTACATCCATAGCATTTGCATGGGTTTGTACAGAAGGGCCTGACTTATAAATTCCAGTATCTAAGTACTCTGGCACAACACGATTGGCATTAGAGGCTGCAATAAACCTATCAATTGATAGACCCATTGACCAAGCCCACAACCCTGCAGTTAAGTTGCCATAATTACCAGACGGCACACAAATAACATTATGGGTAAATTTTGATTGCTGTATGGCGTAGAAATAGTAAAAAGACTGCGGAATCAATCGGGCGACATTGATCGAATTGGCAGAAGACAAATTCATAAATTCATTAAGATCTTTATCTAAAAAAGATTGCTTTACCAAACTTTGACAATCATCAAATGTCCCAGCTACTTCATAAGCACTAATATTCTCACCCCACGTGGTCAATTGCTTTCGTTGAACTTCACTGACCTTTCCTTTTGGATATAAGATTTTTACATTGATTCCAGGTATATTAAAAAAACCAGAAGCCACCGCACCTCCTGTATCTCCCGAAGTAGCTACCAAAATGGTGGTTTTTTTAGTTGATCCCTCAATAAAGTAAGCCATGCATCGAGATAAAAAACGAGCACCAACATCTTTAAATGCCCAGGTAGGGCCATGAAATAACTCTAAAGCAGCTATTTGATGACTTATTTTTCTTAGTGGAATATCAAAATCTACTGTTTCCTCAACAATTTGTTCCAACCTAGAAAATGGTATTTCATCACCAATGAATTGCGATGCAACTTTGAGGCCTATTTCTACTTTGGAAATATTTTTTAAATTTTGCAGCCAAAAAGGGTCTAATTGAGGCAAAATTGTTGGATAAAATAGGCCATTGTCTTTAGGTAAACTTTTAAAAACAGCCTCCTCAAAACTTACTTGATAGGCTTTATTGTTTGTAGAATAAAATTTCATATTAATCCAAAGTTTTGGCTCCCATATTATTTATACCTGAAACAAATGAAATAACATCAATCCCATTTTTCCCATATAACTCTTTGGCTCTCTCTATAATTAGTGATGACTCCGAGGTGTCCCGCACAAAACAAAACATACTAGGCCCTGATCCTGAAATACTGAATCCCAAGGCACCAACGTTCAAGGCTATGGTCTTCATTTCTTGATATAATGGAATCAAATAACTTCTTACGGGCTCAATAACGACATCCTGAAGAGACTTACCTATTCTTTCAAAATCATGAAGTATCAATCCTGAAACTAGTCCCGCAACATTCCCCCATTGTTTTATGGCATCCGATAATTTCACCTGCTCCTTTATAATTTTTTTCGCATCACTGGTTTTTACTTCTACCTGTGGAAATATTATAACTACTCTTAAATCCTCTGGATAAGGTATATTGAAAACATCCAATGGATCATAACTCCTCACAACGGTAAATCCACCTAAAATGCTAGGAGCCACATTATCAGCATGCGCTTTTGTGGAGGCTATTCTCTCTCCCTCCATTGCAAATTTTATAAGCTCTTCCGAACTTATAGGACCTCCCAAAAATTCGTTCACTGCATAAGCGGCAGCAGCAGCACTTGATGCGCTAGAACCCAATCCACTGCCTGCAGCAATATTCTTTTTAATCTTTAGATCAAATCCTTTGTTGAGCTTCAAGTCTTCTAAAAGTGCACTTATGGTTACTGTTGAGACATTTTTAGTAGGATCTAAAGGCAGTTCTGCTACTCCTTGAATGGTCTTAATAACTAATTGATCATCTTGGCGCTCAGTTAAGATTAATTCATCTCCATATCCTTCCAAAGCAAAACCTAAAATGTCATAACCACAGCCTACATTAGCTACAGTCGCAGGTGCAAAAACCTTAATTGATTCCATGATTCTATTGTTGGGAATTAGTTACACGCATTACATCGGCAAAAATACCTGAAGCGGTTACCTCAGCACCAGCACCAGCACCTTTGACAACCAAAGGCTGCTCGGGATACCTCTCGGTATAAAACAGCACAATATTATCTTTGCCTTCCAACTGATAAAAAGGATGTGTCTCCCCTATTTGAGATAATCCTGTTGTTAACTTTTGATTTTCGAAAGTTGCCGCATATCTCAGTTTACATGATTTCGAAGCGGCTTGGTGATAAAGGTTAGAAAAATGCGATTCATTTGCCGCAAGTTTAATGTAAAAATCTTCCTCACTTTCCGTTTTTTGACAATTTGTAGGAAGAAAGTTATTACCAACCACATCTTCTAAATCGAATTGATAGCCACTTTCTCGGGCTAGTATCAAAATTTTACGCATCACATCTTCTCCAGACAAATCTAATCTAGAATCTGGCTCAGTATATCCTTCTTTTTTTGCCTGCTTGACCACCTCAACGAAAGAGCATTGGGTATCGTAATTATTAAAGATAAAATTTAGCGTTCCTGAAAGAGCCGCTTCAATTTTAATGATACGATCACCACTTTTGATTAGGTCGCTCAAAGTAGAAAGTACTGGAAGTCCAGCACCTACATTGGTTTCAAATAAAAACTGAGACTTAAATTTGTTTGCGGTCGTCTTCAATAATTGATAATGGGTAAATGATCGGGTTGCTGCAATTTTATTTGGAGTAACTACTGAAATAGTTTCCTTTAAAATTTCTTCGTAAGCCTCAGCAACAACCTCTGAGGCTGTTATATCAATAAAAATGCTATTTCTTAAATTAAGATTCTTCATCTTCTCAATAAATCCGGACTGTCCAAAAGGGTCTCCATCAGCTATTTTCTTTATGACTTCAAGCGGATCAAGACCCTCTTCATTGAAAATCATCTTTCTGGAATTTGCAGCACCAATAATTTCAAATTCCAAATTAAATTCTTCAGATAAATAAGTCTTTTGAAGGGCGATTTGATTGAGAAATGCTTTCCCAACATTACCCAATCCAATAATAAATAATTTAACTTGTTTTATTTCATTCACAAAAAATGCCTCATGAAGCACATTTAATGCTTTTTTTAGATATTTTTTTTGAATTACTACAGTAATATTGCGTTCTGATGATCCCTGAGCAATTGTCTTAATATTGATCCCATTTTTCCCCAAAATACTGAACATTTGTCCACTAATTCCCACTTGACTTTTCATATTAGACCCAACCAGTGCGACAATAGATAAATCAACCTCACCATCTATTGGATTAATTTTTCCTAAACTGATTTCACTAGCAAACGTATTATTAATTCCTTCAATTGCATTTTTTTTATCCTTAGACTGAATACCCACACAAATAGTATGTTCTGAAGAGGCTTGGGTAATAATTATCACATTGATATTTTGGTCTGCGAGTGCTTGAAAAAACCGTGCGGAAAAACTGGGTATTCCTACCATTCCACTTCCACTTAGATTGAGTAGTGTAACATCATCTATAGATGAAATCCCTTTTATGGTACTATTGTCCTCCCAAGACTTTGTGATTTTCGTTCCCAAATCTTTAGGGTTAAAAGTATTCTTTACAATTATTGGAATATTTGCTTCTAAAGCGGGTTGTATTGTAGGTGGATAAATGACTTTTGCTCCAAAATGGGAAAGTTCCAATGCATCTTCATAAGATAATTGAGGAATTGTACGGGCATGAGCAACCAACCTCGGATCAGCAGTCATCAAGCCACTAACATCTGACCATATTTGTAACTCAGAAACTTTATAAAAGTTAGCAAATAATGCGGCGGTATAATCAGACCCTCCTCTGCCTAAGGTAGTGAAATTCCCATCTAAAGTTCCTGCAATGAAACCTGGACAGATATTGATTTTTTTCAAATTCGGAACATAGCTTTGGGCTTTTTCTTTAGATACCTCAATCAAAATTTTACCGGCACCAAATTCATTGGTACATGTAATGATTTTGGTAGGATCTACTAAAGCTACATCTTGATCCAAGCCATTTAAATAATTATATATTATAAATGAAGACAATCGCTCTCCAATCCCACATACAAAATCAAAAGATTTAGAACTATTTTCTTTAAGTTCAAAAATTCCTTTTAAAACTTCTTCTAACTCATTAATAATGAACTTAATCCCTCCTAAAATACTACTTTGAAATCGAACAGGGAAAAGTGCTCTAACTAGAGATAAGTGTATTTCCTCTATTTCCTCCATTAAGTTCTTATAATGAGGGGCTCTTTTTTCAGCGCAATGGGCCGCTTCCACCAATTTATTGGTCACCCCGCCAACAGCTGAAACAACGGCTAGACAATTACATGTATGCGTTTTTTCAATCAGTACATCACCAACAGCTTTTATGCTTTGAGCAGTCCCAACAGAGCTACCACCAAACTTGACTACAATCATAATTATTTATTCTTAATGTAGGAGGCAATCCAATCTCCTACATCGGAAGTTGTTTGGCCTTGAGCTCCCTGAGATATATCAATAGTAACAAATTCTTTAATGATTGATGCATCAACAGCTTCTTTTATGAGTTCGGCTTCTTCATTTAGTTTGAATGCGTATTCAAACATCATGGCAGCTGAAAGAATAGTGGCAATTGGATTAGCTATATTTTTTCCTGCTGCTTGAGGATATGAACCATGAATTGGCTCAAATACTGAGGTGTGTACACCGATTGAAGCAGAGGGCAACAAGCCCATTGAACCACTAATAACGCTGGCCTCATCAGTTAAAATATCACCAAACATGTTTTCTGTTACCATCACATCAAAATCTTTTGGCCATTGTATGATTCGCATAGCAGCATTGTCAACCAACAAATATTCAACTTCAATATCTGGATAATCGAGTGCCATTTCTTGTGCAATCTGACGCCATAATCTTGAAGTAGCCAACACGTTTGCTTTGTCAACCACTGTTAGTTTTTTTCTTCTTTTACGGGCAAATTCAAACCCTAATTCAAGAATTCGTGCAATTTCAAATCGCGTGTACACACAAGTATCATAGGCGGTATTACCGTCCTCTGATCGACCTTGGGGTTGGCCAAAATAAATACCTCCTGTCAGCTCACGTATACAGACAAAATCAGCTCCATCTACTAAATCAGTACGTAGAGGTGATTTATGAATCAAGGATTGGAAAGTAGTTAAGGGCCGAATATTTGCATAAAGGCCCAATTTTTTTCGCATTGATAATAGCCCTTGCTCAGGGCGTATTTTAGCACTTGGATCATTATCATATTTGGGATCCCCTATAGCTCCAAATAATACGGCATCTGATGCCATGCAAAGCGTATGCGTCTTCTCTGGATAAGGATCTCCTACTTCTTCTATGGCGGCCGCACCAGTAAGTCCTTGTTTATATGTCAACTGATGGTTGAATTTATCAGCAATCACTTGTGTAATCTTTAATGCCTCTTTAATAATCTCTGGTCCTATACCGTCTCCAGATAGTATTGCTATATTCAAATTCATTGCAATTTATGCTAAAGTAAATTGTGATTGTAACTGTGTGATATGAAGAATAGTCTCATTTTCAAGTAAATTCAACATTTTCTCCGTCGCCTTTATGGCTGAAAAAGTTTGATCGGTATCCACACCCCGAGTTTTGAATTCTCGTTTCATTTCCCAAGTTATGGTAGTTTCACACAAGGCATCCGACTTCCCTCCCGGTGGAATCAATACACTATAATCAATCAATTGAGGAAGTGTTTTATTTAGTTTACCTCTATAAATTTTTAACAAAGCATTCATAAAGGCATCATATTGTCCATCTCCCACAGAAGTCGCCTCATACTGCTCCCCTTTTATCATTAAGGCTACAGAAGCTACAGGCTTCATATCTTTAGCGTGTGANAAATTATAATTAATGATTTTTACCTTTTGGTCAATCTCTGCCAAATCCAAAACATCTGCTACGATGTANGGCAAATCATCCANNGTGATTTGCTCTTTTTTATCTCCTAATTNAATTACCCTNTCTGTTACTTTTTTTATGGTTTTCTCATCAAGTTCAATACCTAATTGAGCTAGGTTTTTTTTTATATTTGCTTTTCCTGAAGTTTTACCCAGTGCATAACTTCGGGATCTTCCAAAGCGTTCCGGTAAAAGAAAATTGAAATATAATTCATCCTTGCTGTCTCCATCGGCATGTACACCACAAGTTTGAGTAAATACGTTATCCCCAATCAAAGGTTTGTTTGCAGGAATTCGTAAACCAGAGAAAGTTTCAACCAATTTACTAATTCGATAAATATTAGTTTCTACTACATTTGTTTCAATTTTGAGATGGTCACGAAGCGCTGCAATTGAACTGCTCAAAATAGCATTTCCTGCACGTTCTCCAAGACCATTAACCGTGACATGAATACAACTTGCCCCCGCCTTTACAGCCTCTAAAACATTTGCTACACTTAGATCATAGTCATTATGTGCATGGAAATCAAATTTAATTTCAGGATAACGCTGAGTCATCCCTTTCACAAATAAAGCCGTCTGCGAAGGCTGCAAAATACCTAAAGTATCTGGCAACATAAATCTTAAAATATTCTTATTTTGGAGCGCGTCCATAAGCTGAAATACATAATCCTGAGATTGTATCATTCCGTTAGACCAATCTTCTAAATATAAATTGACTTGAATACCCAATGAATTAGCGTAATCAATGGTGTCAATTAATGAATCAATATGTTCTTCTGGTGTTTTGCGTAATTGACCCTTCAAATGCTTAAATGATCCTTTAGCTAGCAAGTTCATGACCTTACCACCTACTTCTTGAATCCACTTAACAGAAGCATACTGATCAACAAATCCAAGAATCTCAATCTTGTCAAGATAATCTGTGCCCTTAGCCCAATTTAAAATACGAAGTGCTGCGTTTTTTTCTCCCTGCGATACACGTGCAGAGGTGATCTCTAATCGATCCACTTTGACCTCTTCTAACAAAATTTTAGCCAAGCTCAACTTTTCCGTTTCCGTAAATGATACGCCAGCGGTTTGCTCACCATCTCTTAGGGTAGTATCTAATATGAGTACTTTTTTCTCATCCATATCGTTCTTTCGATTCGAAAATTTCTATTTCTTTTTTGAGACTTAATAAATAATCAATATCGTCATAGCCATTTAAGAGACATTCCTTCTTGTAAGGATTAATTTCAAAATCAATTACTTTTTCTGAATTATCAATTGTAAAGGTTTCATGCACAAGATCAACAGTAAAAGTAGCTTGTGTATCCGCATCTATCGTTTCAAATATTTCACTCAGCTCTGCCGAGGTCACTTGAACTGGAAGCAGACCATTGTTCAAAGCATTTCCTTTGAATATATCAGCAAAAAAACTAGATACGACTACCTTAAATCCATAATCATAAAGTGCCCAAGCCGCATGTTCTCTACTTGACCCACTACCAAAATTTTTTCCTCCAATCAAGATTTGTCCAGAGTATTTAACCTGATTGAGAGGAAAGCTACTGATTATATTATTGGACTTGTCATAACGCCAATCTCTAAACAAATTATTTCCAAATCCTTTACGTTCTATGGCTTTCAAAAACCGTGCAGGTATAATTTGATCTGTATCTATATTCTCAATGTCTACCGGAACAGCCGAAGACTGAATTTTGATAAATTTTTCTATGGGCATCAACTTAAGCTTTTTAATTCAAATATTCTCTTGGATCTGTAATTTTTCCTGAAATAGCACATGCTGCGGCTACCAAAGGGCTTGCAAGTAAGGTGCGCGCTCCCGGGCCTTGTCTACCTTCAAAGTTTCTATTAGAGGTCGAAACTGCATATTTCCCAGCAGGAATTTTGTCATCATTCATGGCTAAACAAGCTGAACATCCCGGTTGTCTCAACTTAAATCCAGCAGCTTCCATAACAGCTATTAAACCTTCCTCTTGGGCTTGGGCTTCAACTTGTTTAGAACCGGGTACAATCCAAGCTGTAATGTTATCTGCCTTCTTTTTCCCTTTAATAAAATGAGCAAATTCTCTTAAGTCTTCAATCCTGCCATTGGTACAACTTCCTACAAAAACGTAGTCGATTGATTTCCCTTGCAACTTATCACCATCATTGAAGCCCATATATTGGAGAGATTTTTCATAGGTAACTCTTTCACCCTCAGCTAGAGAAGCGGTCAAGGGAATATGACCTGTAACTCCCGTTCCCATTCCTGGATTCGTCCCGAAAGTAATCATAGGCTCGATATCCTGAGCATGAAATAAATATTCCTTATCAAAAGAAGCATCTTCATCAGTCTTTAATAAGGCCCATTTTGTTATAGCATCCTCCCATTTTTTATTTTTTGGAGAAAACTGTCTTTCACTAAGGTAGTCGAAAGTTGTCTGATCGGGAGCAATTAAGCCCCCTCGAGCACCGCTTTCAATACTCATATTGCATAAAGTCATCCGTCCTTCCATAGTCAATCCCTCTATAGCACTTCCGGCATATTCTATAAAATATCCAGTACCCCCACTCGTCGATATTTGTGATATTATATAAAGTGCAATGTCCTTTGCCGTTACTCCTTTACTCAAAATACCATCAATTTTTATTCTCATCTTTTTCGGTTTAGGCTGCATAATGCATTGAGTACCCAAAACCATTTCCACCTCACTAGTACCTATACCAAAAGCAACACATCCAAATGCTCCGTGTGTTGAAGTATGGCTATCTCCACAAACAATGGTCATACCGGGTTTGGTCAATCCAAGTTCAGGACCAATCACATGAACAATTCCCTGCCACTTGTGATTTAACCCGTACAAAGGAATATTGTGATTCTTACAATTCTTCATCAACATGTCAACTTGATTTCTAGACAAGATATCTTGAATGCTCAAATGTTGATCTTGTGTCGGAATATTATGATCGGGAGTTGCCGTCGTCTTTTGGGGATTAGCAACATTCAAACCACGTTTTTCTAAACCCAGAAAAGCTACTGGACTGGTTACCTCATGAATATAATGTCTATCGATATACAATACGCTGGGCCCATATTCAATAGACTTAACAGTATGACCATCCCAGATTTTATCAAATAATGTCGTAGGTTGACTCATATTTCCATTATTAAAATTGATTTGCTTTAATCCTATTAAATTGCTTAGGTCCCATTTTATTGAAAGCATCTAAATATGCCTCTATTGATGCAGTTATTAAATCTTGGTGTGCCGCAAATCCGTGAAACATTTTTCCTCCCTCATTCTTTAGTTGAACATGAACTTTACCTAAGGCTAAGGTCGTTCGACTAAATGCCTGAATCAAAATTTCATCGATCACCTCATTTTTATTAATTATTGATCTTATAGCATTCAAGGCAGCATCAATACCACCTACACCCGTCCCAATAGCTTCAATTTTTTCTCCTAAAATGTCTAATTTCACTATCGCATTTGGCAGCAAATCTTTTCCTGTAGTAACCTCTAGAAAATCAAGTTTAACATGCTCTTTGCCCACATGAACTTTACCCATGAGATTTTCAAGATCTTCATCTGAAACTTCTTTTTGAGTATCGGCCATTTTGAGGAAATACTTATATATTTCATCTATTTTTTTCTCCTTAAGTGAATATCCTAAAATACTCAGGCGATGCCTTAAAGCTGCTCTGCCACTTCTAGCCGATAATAGTATAGATGATTCTTGGACACCAACCTCTACAGGATCAATGATTTCATAATTCTCACGAAGTTTGAGAACACCATCTTGGTGTATTCCTGATGAATGGGCAAAGGCATTTCTTCCTACTATAGCCTTATTGGGCTGTACGGGCATATTCATCAAATTAGAGACAAGTCTACTTGTTTGATAAATATTTTTGGTATTGATGTTGGTCTCAATCTTCAGTACTTTATGACTTTTAAAAGCCATCACCACTTCTTCTAAACTCGTATTGCCGGCACGTTCTCCGACACCATTTATAGTGACCTCCACCTGTCTTGCCCCATTGATGACACCCAAGATAGAATTAGCAGTAGCCATACCTAAATCATTATGACAATGGGTTGAGAGAATGGCGTTCTCTATTCCTTTCACATGCTCAATCAAGTACTTGATTTTTGCACCATACATTTCTGGTAAACAATATCCAGTGGTATCCGGGATATTGATTACTGTCGCTCCAGCAGCGATCACTGCTTCCACGACCCTTGCTAGATACTCATTATCACTTCGTCCCGCATCTTCGGCGTAAAACTCAACATCTTCTACATACTTTTTAGCATATTTAACTGCGTTGACAGCGCGTTCAAGTACATTTTCCTCTGTAGACATCAATTTGTGATGAATATGCAAATGAGAAGTACCTATCCCAGTATGAATACGCTTTCTTTTGGCATATTTCAATGACTCTGCAGCGACTTCAATATCCTTCTCAAGAGCCCGAGTCAAGGCACATATGATAGGTCCAGAAGTAGCTTTAGACAGCTCTCGAACAGAATTAAAATCGCCTGGACTAGAAACAGGAAAACCGGCCTCGATAACATCTACTCCTAACGCTTCTAGAGCCTTAGCAACTATGATTTTTTCTTCAGTGTTCAGTTTACAACCAGGTACTTGTTCACCGTCTCTTAAAGTTGTATCAAAAATGTATAGTTGGTCAGCCACGACAATCGGAGTTGAAAAGATTAATTAATTAATTATTTATTTATTCTCTGGTCTTAATTTTCTCACAGTAGCTCCTGTACGCCACATTTCAGATTCCCTTAACTCATTGAGCTCTTTTTCAAGCCCTTCTCTATAAGTTGCCTTCTGATTTGCTTCAATCGTAATTTTAGCTTCATTTCCAGTAGCTACACTTTCATAAAGTTCTTCAAAAACTGGTGCTACCGCATCTCTAAATTTTTTCCACCAATCTAAGGCACCTCTTTGAGCAGTTGTAGAACAATTAGCATACATCCAATCCATTCCATTTTCAGCTACCAATGGATACAAAGATTGAGTCGCTTCCTCCACAGTCTCGTTAAAAGCCTCAGAAGGTGAGTGTCCTTTTTTGCGCAGTAAATCGTATTGTGCCGCAAATAATCCTTGTATGGCTCCCATCAAACTTCCCCTCTCTCCGGTAAGATCGCTATATACCTCGCTTTTAAAATTGGTTTCAAAAAGATAACCTGAGCCTACACCAATACCCAACGAGATGACCCTTTCGCGTGCACGACCGGAAGCATCTTGATGAACTGCAAAGGATGAATTTAACCCTTTCCCAGCTACAAATAATCTTCTCAATGAAGTACCTGAACCCTTTGGAGCAACTAAAATAACGTCTATATCACTAGGAAGATCGATCCCTGTTTGATCTCTATAGGTAACACCGAATCCATGAGAAAAATAAAGTGCTTTTCCTGGGGTTAAATAAGGTTTAATAAAAGGCCATTGATCTATTTGGCCAGCATCTGACAACAGATACTGAATAACCGTTGCTTTCTCACAAGCTTCCTCTATTTCAAATAATGAAACGCCCGGTTTGAATCCATCGGCTACTGCTTTATCCCATGAATTACCTCCTTTTCTTTGACCTACAATCACATTGAATCCATTGTCTCTCAAATTAAGTGCTTGACCCGGACCTTGGACACCATAGCCTACAATGGCTATCACTTCTTCCTTCATTACTTCTCTTGCTTTTTCAAGAGGAAACTCCTCACGGGTGACTACTTCTTCTTCTACACCACCAAAATTTATTTTTGCCATTTGTCTAACTTTTAGGAATATTTAAAAATCTTTAATACTTAACTTATTTGAATTTGAAGCCTCTAAACCCTTGATGTAGGCTTCGGTTTTTCTAATTGATTTCGATACAGCCACACGGCCTGATCGGATAAATTCGAGCAATCCAAAAGGTTCTAATTTTTGATATAAATCATGGGTTTCCTTTGAATGACCTGTTTTTTCAATGATGATATGTTCCTCTTCTACAACCAAAATACGCGCCCCACTATTTCTTACTAGATTCTCTACCGAATTTCCATTAATAAATGCCTTTGTTGGTACTTTGTAAAGGGCAATTTCTTGATAGAAAATCTGATCATCTTCATAGACAAATGCACCCAATACATCAATCAATTTTCTGATTTGCTTGACAATCTTATCGATCATATCTCTACTGGTTCTCGTCACTATTGTGAAACGGCTGACACCAGCTACCTCTGAATTAGATACATTTAAACTATTAATATTAATTTTCCGTTTGGTAAAAACAATTGTCAATTGATTGATTAAACCAGCCTTATCCTCAGTAAGGACAGACAAAGTAAAATCCCTAATTTCCTGCTTTTTTTGTGAATTCATTGATTTCATATTAATCCAATCTAATATCAGAAACAGATGCTCCAGATGGCACCATCGGAAAAACATTTTCTTCTTGGTCAACGACTACCTCCAATAAAGCTGGCCCTTCACAAGACAGCCAATCATGTATCGCTTGATCAAGATTTATTCGCTCAGAAACTTTTTGAGCAGAAATACCATATCCTTTTGTAATTAGTTGAAAATCAGGATTATCTAGTTCTGTAAAAGAATAACGCTTATCAAAAAATAATTGTTGCCATTGACGAACCATTCCTAAAAAATTATTATTTAAAACCAATATCTTAACAGCTAAGTCATTCTGTTTGATTGTTCCTAATTCTTGAATGGTCATTTGAAATCCACCATCCCCTATTATAGCAATAACATCTCTACTAGGCTGACCTACTTTAGCTCCCATCGCTGCAGGTAATGCAAATCCCATTGTTCCAAGACCTCCCGATGTAATACAACTCAAGGAATTTTGAAATTGGTAATATCGATTTGCTACCATTTGGTGCTGACCCACATCAGTTACTACTACTGCTTCTCCAAAAGTAAGAGCTGATATTTTGCTTATCACTTCAGCCATTTTAATTTGGCCAGATACTGGATGCGTCTCTGCATCAATTACTTTATTATGTTCAATCACATCACAAACTCGAAACTCCTCTATCCATTCGGCATACCGTGCAGAATTGACCAAAGGAATTAAACCTGTTAAGGCTTGCTTAGCATCCGCATTAATGGCAATGGTTGTTTTAACATTTTTGTCAATCTCGGAAGGATCAATTTCAATATGGATTACCTTAGCTTGCTTGGCATATTTCTTTAAATCTCCTGTGACCCTATCATCAAATCTCATACCAATAGCAATCAATACATCACATTCATTGGTTTTAATATTGGCGCCATAATTACCATGCATGCCTAAATAACCAACATAAAGGGGATGGTCAACAGGTACTCCCGAAAGGCCCATAAGGGTAGAAGCCATGGGAATTCCAGTTTTTTCAGCAAATTGAATGAGTTCCTTTTCCGCACCAGATAATTGCACTCCTTGGCCTAATAAAATATAAGGTTTCTTTGATTTATTAATCAAATTTGCCGCTGCTTTTAAATCACCGGATCTCAATTCAGGATAAGGATGATAACTACGGATTTTTTCACATTTATCATACTCAAAGTCAAATTCTGTAATTTGGGCATCTTTAGTTATATCTATCAACACCGGCCCTGGTCTTCCTGTATTTGCTATGTAAAATGCCCTAGCAATCGCAAAAGGAATTTCTTCAGCTCGTGTAACCTGATAATTCCATTTGGTTACAGGCATGGAAATACCTATGACATCAGTCTCTTGAAAAGCATCTGTTCCCAACAAATGGGAAGGGACTTGTCCTGTGATACATACAAGAGGAGTTGAATCTATTTGAGCGTCCGCAATTCCAGTAATTAAATTGGTAGCACCCGGACCCGAAGTCGCAAAGCAAACTCCCGTCTTTCTGGTCACGCGGGCCATACCTTGAGCAGCATGCACAGCACCTTGTTCATGACGTGTCAAAATATGATTTAATTTATTTTGATAATGATAAAGTGAATCATAAATTGGCATTATTGCTCCTCCCGGATATCCAAAAATGGTCTCTACTCCTTCTGCTATTAGGCATTTAAGAACTGCCTCAGAGCCTTTTATTTTTTTGGAGTTATCCGTTTTATTCTTTGCAAGCGTAAGTGTAGATGTATTCATATCATTGATCGGTCACACAACCCTGAGAGGCAGTAGCTACTGAGTTAATATATTTTTTTAAAATACCTTTTCTAGCTTTATATTCGGGTTGTACCCAAGCTGCTTTTCTATTTTCCATTTCATTATCCGAAATCTTTAGTTCTAGCTTATTATCGATTGCATTAATGCTAATAATATCTCCATTTTTAACCAATGAAAGTGGCCCTCCTTCTTGAGCTTCTGGAGTGATATGACCCACGACAAAGCCATGAGACCCTCCTGAAAACCTTCCATCTGTAATCAAAGCGACATCTTTACCAAGTCCAGCACCCATAACCGCTCCAGTGGGCTTTAACATTTCAGGCATACCTGGAGCCCCTTTGGGGCCAGAATATCTGATTACAATGACTTCCCCTTTCTTCACTTCTTCTTTAATACCCTTAATTGCAGCAAATTCATCTTCGTAAATTCTAGCAGGACCTTCAAAAATTTCTCCTTCCTTACCCGTAATTTTAGCAACAGCTCCTTCAGGAGCTAAGTTTCCATACAAAATTTGTATATGCCCATTTGGTTTGATAGGACTATCAAAGGGCACAATTATTTTTTGTTGCTCACTCAAAGACTTGACTCCCTCCAAGTTTTCGCCAATACTTTTCCCTGTGACGGTAAGACAATCTCCCTGCAAATAACCTTGCTGCAACATCTCTTTCAATACTGCAGGAACCCCTCCTACAACGTGTAAATCTTGCATCAAATACTCTCCAGAAGGTTTTAAGTCGGCGATAAAAGGAGTACTATCAGATATCCTTTGAAAATCATCAAGACCAAGAGTTAAATCTACCGATTTAGCCATGGCAATCAGGTGTAACACTGCATTGGTTGAACCTCCCAAGACCATTACGGTGGCTATTGCATTCTCAAAAGCCTGCTTAGTCATGATTTGTTTAGGTAGAATATTTTGTATCATTAGATTTTTGATCGCAGCTCCAACTTTCAAGGTTTCTGACTTTTTGTCAAGACTTTCCGCAGGATTAGATGACGAAAAGGGCAGACTCATTCCCAAAGCCTCTATTGCAGAGGACATGGTATTGGCAGTATACATACCACCGCATGCACCTGGACCTGGAATTGAATTTTTGATGATGCCTTCATAATCCTCATCTGAAATGCTGTTAGACAATTTGGCACCATAAGCTTCAAAAGCTGAGACAATATTTAGATCTTCCCCTTTCCATTTACCAGCCTTAATACTTCCACCATAAACCATCAATCCGGGTCGGTTCAACCTTCCCAAAGCCATGATTGCAGCTGGCATATTCTTATCACATCCTACAACTGGAACGACGGCATCGTAATATTGTGCATTTACCACCGTTTCTATGGAGTCGGCTATGATGTCTCGGGAAACTAAAGAATATTTCATCCCTTCGGTTCCATTTGAAATACCATCACTCACTCCAATAGTATGAAATATCAAACCCACCAAATCAGTATCTAATACTCCTTTTTTTACTTGATGCGCCAAGAGATTCAAATGCATATTGCAAGGATTTCCTTCAAAACCAGTACTCACAATACCTACCTGTGCCTTAGACATGTCTGGGGTAGATAATCCGGCTGCATACAACATCGCTTGAGAAGCTGGTTGACTTGGATCTTGAGTGATCACTTTACTGTATTTATTTAATGTCGACATAATTCTTAGACAATAGTTAGCCCTTGGTATTCATTGAACATTACTTTTTGACGGTACATCATATAAAGACTGTGTGCGTTGGAATCCTCCCACTCGGAATTATAAATTTCACCGTTTATACTTCTTATAGGTGATACTTCCGTAGCTGTGCCAGTCAAGAAAGCGTGATCAGCTTCGTATATCTCTTCTACCGAAATCTCTTTTTCGGTTACTTTTATATTCCATTGTTTTGCTAGTTCAATTATGGTTTTTCGAGTTAACCCATTATAAGCAAATTCGGTAGTTGGAGTGAAAAGTGCTCCATCCTTCTCATAAAAAAAATTGGCTGCCGGACTTTCCGAAATATTACCATTGATGTCAAGCATCAAAGCTTCACTATAACCCAATTTTTTAGCCTGTGAAGAGGCCAAGATTGAATTTGTATAATTACCGATAATCTTTGCGTTTATTTTATTAGCTAAACCCACGGTTTTGCTATGCTCGGAGATCATCAAATCTAAAGGTTCACTGCCCAAATATTTTTTCCACCTCCAAGCCGCCATAAAAACATGAACTTTACTGTCTGTGGTAAGGTCCATATTTGTATCCATGAATATTAATGGTCTTATATAGGCATTAACTAACTTATTTTTTTTTAACAATTTGTAAGCCACATTTACAAGCTCTCCAACACCAAAAGGTATTTCAAGGGTTAAATCTTTACAGGCAGCAGTCAATCTTTCAAAATGTTCTTTTGCTCTAAAAATATTGCAACCCTCAGCATTTTTGTAAGACCTCATCCCATCAAAAGCTCCAAAACCATAATGCATGGTTTGGCTGAAAAGACTAAAATTTGCCTTTTTTGCCTCAATCCAAGTGCCATCTAAAAATACAATACTATCCTCTTTAAAATACATGTTTTTATATAAAGAAAGCCATTCTTATTTATTTCGAATGGCTTTTAATTTTACATTAGATCAGCCACCTCAAGTTTGAATCACTACAGGTGTCAAAAGATTAATTAGGTTTATTATTATGAACGGCATATATCTATTTTAATGTGCATTCAAATTAAAGTAATTAAATTAACGTGTCAATGCTAAATAAAGCAAGGTAAACACACAAAAATGTCTGAATTTGTATAAACATCCTAATTTTTATCCCAAATTAGTATATAAAATAAAAAAATAAAAATAATGACTTGTATGAAAATAAAAGAATAAAAAACAAGTATCCAAACATTAAACCAAATGAAAATATAACTTGAGCAAGCATGACCGTGTTAATTAGATAAAGTCATCTAAGGATATTTTTAAAATTAAAATCCATATCATTTTTTTAACAAAGCGCTTGTTTATAAAGTTATTAAATCTCCAGTGTTGTTGTAAATAAAGTAAAATGTATATTATTATTTTAACAAAATAATAATTATTGCACTACAAAAATATAAATAATAGAGCATTATTCGAGATTTTAGAACAACCCATTCAAAACAAAGTTTCTACAAAATATACACCTTGGGGTATCTTTTTATTACCTTTACATTACATTTTTCAATTTATTAATGTACACTTGTATGTTATAAATTCTCAGAGCTTTGCTATTGAGACAGAATTGAATAGTGTTTTCGTTACTTTGAAAAAGGAAAGATGACTTTAAAGTAAAGATGACTTTTATGAATTAGGGGTTACCTTTATTAAAGTGAATGAATACACATTATATATAATGTTTTTTATAAATTAAAACACATTGAATAATAAAAAACAGCATAAACAATTTGATTAAATTAACAAGATGAAGAAAACAAAAAATATGATGAAAAATAAAATTTTAAACCCATTCAAGTATCTCACGATGTTAGTGATGGCCTTGAGCTTAACATTTTTCACTAATTGTAGTGATGATGACGATGTAGATGATCAGCTTAATGATGTAGTAGAGCAAGAATATAAAGATATCATGCAAACATTAACTGATGTGGGAGGATATGATACATTAATCTATCTCCTCAATTCATATCCTATTGACGAAAATGGAACATTGCTATCTTCGTTGTTTTCAGCTGATGGTACATATACGCTATTTGCACCTAATAATGATGCATTTCTAGCACTATATGCTACTGTTGGTGTAAGTAAAGCTACTGATGTAAGTCCAGCTATTATCGTTTCGTTGCTGACTTATCATGGAGCTGGTACTGAGATCACTGAATTAACTCCAGGTGTTAGCATTACCACTGTTCAAGGTGAGGCAATCGTTGTAAATAAAGACAATCCTGATGCAGATGGTTCTGAAGGCTCTCCAGAGGATGGAACCCTTCTAACCGGATCAAATACAAAAGGAATTTTGGTGGCTGACACGTTAATTCAAGCCTCAAATGGAGTCATTTGGGATGTAGGTACTGTACTTATTCCGCCCTCCATAGGAGATTTATTAGCAAGTATCCTTGGAACAAATGCTGCCTCCTTATTAATTGGAGAAACTTTCTCGGCTATGGGTGGTGCGCTTCAAGCATCAGAAGTATTTGCAGTAACGAATCAGTTGCCAAGTCTTATAGACTTTCTTGCAAACCCAGAAGTAATGTCAACTGTATTTGCAGTACCAAATCCCGTATTTCAGGCTGCTGGTCTTTCAGTTGACGCTTTTTCTGGACAAGAGTGGTATGGAATACTTTCACATCATGTGGTTAATGAAATGTCAGCTCTTGAAGCTACAAACCAGGACTTTAAGATTTTAGATGCTGCCGCACTTACCGGCGGAACATTTAATGATGGTAAATTTGTTAGTGGAATGTTTGGAGTACCTGATGAAGAAACAGGAGAAATGGGTTTCCTTCCGCTTTACATCAAATATAACGCAGATCTCGCTGGTCAATTTGGAGGCGGGACAGGTGTTCTCATAGATAGTGATTTTGATGCTTTAGAGGGAATGAGTGAAGATTCTGCTGGGTTTTGGAATGCTGAAGTTTTGTTCCCAGATGCCGCTGTTAATGTTAATGGTGTAATCCATGTTATAGCTGGGTTTTTATCTCCAATGAGAATGGATGATGATGATGATGGCAACCCCATGGAAGGAACTTGGAAGCTTGCCACTGTGCCCGGAGCGCTGGCAGTTGGACCAAGTCCAACTGACTTTTCTTGGTGGTCGAGTACAGCCGCCACTGTAGAAGAAAGAGGTTGTCTTTTTGATGATCAATATGTTTTCGATGCTGGTACAATGGAGACTAATGATGATGGCGATGTGATTTGGAAAGGAGAGTATACAATCCTCCATGATGGATCTACTTGGCTAGAATCATTTCAAGGCGGAGGTGATGGACAATGTGGTGAGCCTGTCGCTCCTCATGATGTATCAAATGCTCCTTTTACGTATGAAGTTAATGAGGACAAAGGAACCGTAACGTTGTTTGGTATAGGTGCATACTTTGGTTTAGCTAAAGTCTATAATGATGGTGAACTATCCGATCCTGCGGATGCTCCTGATCAAATTCGCTACACATACGTGGGCGACAATGAAGGTGTAGAAGAAGCAGATCATCATGCAACATTTCATATACAAATACCTAATGAAGGTGGGGTAGATGGTTTTGCGACATGGCAATTCATCCTCGAGAATCAAGATCATGAAGGCCCTGGTGATGGAACTGGAAATGGTGATGGAACTGGTGGTGGCGATGGTGGCGGCCAATCACCCTCAATATATGCAGATTTTACAGGGACATTTGGTGGTATGACATTTGATTCTGCGACGTATGTATATAATTTTCCAACAGGCTCTGAAGCGTGGGCTGGTGTTGCAAACAACAATGTGGACTTATATCCCTTCAGTTTTCCTAATGGAGGAACTATTACATTTTTGGCGGCTATACAAACGGATGGTGATAGTGTCAATGTCAACTTCAGATTTGAAAAAGCACCTAACCCAGACGTTGATCCTGCATTCAACACAGCGAATGTATTAGTGACCGGAACCACAGGGGGAACCGCTAATGATATAGAGGGTACAACATACACTGTGGAAATCCCACCGCAAGATAGTGCGAATACGTATAGTTCATTTCTAATGTATCTTGTAGAAAATGATGTTCCTGTGGAAATACACGATGTATTAGTTGTTGAAAATCAATAACATTATTCATTACATAGATAATAAAAAAGGCCAACGAAATTCGTTGGCCTTTTTTATTATTATTAATTTTATGTTTGCTAATGATTGATAAACCTGATTTTTCACCATATTCACATAATATAGATTCTCATAGAGCAATCGATCATGATAAAGTGTCTAACGAAATACTCAAATTCATTGACTATTAAGTTGCTCATAAGGTAATGGTAAGAGAAAAGGTTTATTCGCTAAAAACTCTTTGTTATCTGAAATTCAATCTCCATTAAATCCTATTTCTCCTACTCACCAAATATTGCCCCTAAATGATAAATACTAAAATTAAAATATGCTCCATTTAATTTGAGCGCTTTGAGTGATTAAAACCTCCGCAAAATATGTCCTTGATCAAATAAATATACTCAAGCTCCCAATAGAGTGCCACAACGGGAACAATAATTAGCCTTAAAGCTGTGTTTTCTTTTGCCGCACGATGAACATTTTACTTTTTTCTTATAAACTCTTTTATTAGAGGTTTTACTTAACTCGGAGCTTACAATTCCAGTAGGCACAGCTATGATGGCATAACCCATCAACATTAAGGCTGCTGCTAAGATTTGTCCGAAAACAGTCACAGGATATATATCTCCATACCCTACAGTAGTGGTAGTCACAATTGCCCAATAGATACTTCTAGGGATACTATCAAAACCATTTTCACTTCCCTCTATGAGATACATTAATGTTCCCATGATAATCACTAAAGCCAATACCCCCCCTAGAAATACCAAAATTTTATGTCTTCCTGAGACCAATGCTTTAACCAATGTTCTAGATTCTGAAAGTTGACGACTAAGTTTTAGAATCCTAAAAACCCGCAACAATCGAATCGCTCGAATAACCACCAAATAAGATCCTCCCGCATAAAATAAGGTCAAATAAGTAGGAATCACTGCTATAAAATCAACGAGCCCATAAAAACTAAATAAATATTTTAAAGGTCTCCTCGATATCCACAACCGCAATAGAAATTCAATAGTGAAGAATATAGTAAACAACCATTCTAAAATATAGAATAATGCTCCATAGCTAGAGCTTATCGATTGAACACTCTCAAGCATGACAAGAAATATACTTGTCAATATCACATAGAGTAGAACTACATCAAACAAACGACCTAAAGGGGTATCTGTACCGAAAATGATGATGAAGAGTTTGTTTCGCGTAGCTTTTAAATATCTGTATCGATTATGCTCTTTCATATTTACAAATTTATAAAACAAAAAAACCCTACCAAAAGTAGGGTTATTAATCTGATTCAGCTGAATTAATAGACTATCTTCTCATAAATTCATCAAAAGTAACTGATAAATAATAAATCGCTCCAATACTTGGACCCCCTAGACTTTGAATATAATACTTATTGGAAAGATTTGATGCTCCCAGTTTTAAAACTGACTTAAGAGAAGAAAGCTTATAAGAAACTTGAGCGTCTAGTGTATTGTATGCAGGTACATCTCCTTGGGCGAAAGAGGACTCCCACCTAAACTTGGTCTGATATCTATAGGTCATGTTAAATCCGAAATTTTTAAAAAGATTTCTATTACCAAAATTAATATTGACTTTATGCTCGGGAGTATTAAAATCAAATAAAGTGTTGCCTTGCTCATAATCCGCTCCACTGATAAATTGATTCCAAGAATAATTAATTCCAAATTTATAGCCCTTAGGCAAAGAATAATCAAGCCCTGCCACAAGGCCTTGTGTATATACAGGCTTAGTCATATTGGTAGTTAAAGCATAAGTATCATCAGAAGAACCCAATAACAATCTTGAGTTTGTTGCCGACTTTATAGAATCAACCACACCAATATTTGTAATGAAATTTGTATATATATTATAAAAATAGGCCATATCAATGACCAGTTTATTGTTAATTAC
The DNA here is from genome assembly GCA_002691385.1 of Flammeovirgaceae bacterium. Lineage (GTDB taxonomy): Bacteria > Bacteroidota > Bacteroidia > Cytophagales > Cyclobacteriaceae > UBA4465. The sequence goes on from NZHT01000074.1 coordinate 30,306, forward strand.
ACTTTTATAACCCACCTCAAATGTTTTTACTTGCTCAGGTTTAACCGGATTAAACTCAGTATAACGATCCAATACAACAATAGCATCTGCACTATCTACTCCTGAGTATATTTCATTTCTGTAATCTAAAACAGACTGAAGTTTATAATAAGTATTATTCTGAGGGTCTGGGACATATTGATCATAGAAAGCAGGTAATCCACCAAGTAACCTCGAGCTGATAATATCTAAATTTATATACTGATTCTGCGTCGTGGGTATTCGGAATCCAGTTTGATAAGAAAATCGGAAGAAATGATTGTTATTTGGATTCAAGACCGCTGAAATTCTAGGATTTATTTGGCCCTTAAAATTTTCATTTTTATCATATCTTACAGATCCTGAAAGCTTGAGCCAATTTGAAACTCGTTTGGCTGTTTGAGCATAAATTCCATATTCTTTGATCGTGATCTCATTTCCCACGGTATCTGGAAAGATAGTGCCATTGGAACCTAAGTCAAACATCCTGAAACTAGCTCCCACTTGTAATTCCATGAAATTAATATCATTTTTAAAATCATACTGACCATCTGCTTGATACATTGCCGATCTATCATTAAATAAAGGTCCTTCAGGAATTACACCAGTCATTACCCTGCTTTTTAAATCGGCTAAAGTATATTGATCTCCCGTCTTTCCTTCTGTAATAAATCCCCCATTTACCTCATCAGCCAAATATCGACCATCTATTTGTTCTCTAGCATAATTGTGTGCAGCATATTCTATTCGCATCCTTTCATCACTTGGTAAACCTTGAATATCACCGGGAAGGAGTCCTTCATCAACTGAGAGATATCTTAAGTATTCTACTGCGTAATCACCAAAATAATTGTAGAAGCCTTCCGGTAAAATGGCCGGCCTAGCGGGATCATTATTAGCAAGATTTATAGCCTCTTGATGCATCCTTATACCTAGAAACTCCGTTATATAAGAATCTCCCGAATTCTCAATGGTTCCATATGTCCTGACATGGAAGTTGTCACCTTTTAGCTCTAACTTATGCTGCACTATGCCAAAATTAACCAATGAATATCGCTGGGCCCCAGTGTAAATACTTGTACCCCAACCACCATTAAATGTATAACTAATCTCAGCCTTATCATTCAAACGATAATGTAGTGCAGTATTTAATTTATAATTTTCAGCACCATAATCAATTAAATCAATTTCTTTATAAGGGGTAATATTTACCGCATGATTGGGGAGATCTCCTGCTGTAATGTAAGTTCGGGGAAATTTATTATTCGAAAATTTATTCAATGGCAGCTGACCATAGGTTAGAAAATCATCACTTTGAGCAAGTAAGGCTAAATTAACACCCGCCTCATCACCTTGAAAATGTAATCTATCTGCACCTGGATTGACTCCACCAAAACTAGCAAATGGATTGGTAGATGCATTTCTATCCATATCAGAGTTCCCATGCCAATCCTCAGCAACAGCATAAGAGAAGTTCACTTTAAAGGCAAATTTATTGTTATAGGCTTTAGCATAGCGTATTGATCCCTCCGACATGGGCTGCGCAGTATAATTAGATTGGGTATCATTGATATGATTCATTCCTATCTTTTGAAAAGCACTCAACCCTTGATATTCAAAAGGATTTTTGCTGTTGATGAGCAGTACTCCACTGAAAGCATTAGGACCATACAGGGCAGATGAAGCTCCCGGAATAAGTTCAAGAGATTCAACATCCAACTCCGAGGGGCCATTTAAATTTCCTACTGGAAAATTCAAGGCAGGTGCTTGAGTATCCATTCCATCAATTAACTGTACAAATCTTGTATTTCCTGTATTGGCAAATCCTCGAGTATTGATGACCTGGAAATTTATACTACTTGAGGCCACGTCCACACCCTTCAAATTGGCAATAGCTTTGTAATAGTTATCCGCTGAAGTATTTTGAATATCTAATATGTTCATTTTTTCAATGGAGACTGGAGATTCAAGGATTCGCTCTTCGATTCTAGAAGCGGAAACCACCACTTCTTGGCCAATTTCAACGGCTTCTTCCAAAATGATTTCTAAATTCATAACATTGGAATCATTAATTTCGATTTCCTGGCTATTGTAACCAATACTTGAAATAGCCAACAAAATAGGAGGCGCTGCTTGAACGCTCAGAGCAAATGTTCCATCTAAATCTGTCACAGTCCCCAAAACTGTTCCCTTAACAACAATATTGACCCCAATCAAGGCTTGCCGATTGCCTTTATCCAAAACAACTCCAGATATTTGTGTTCTAGATTTTTCTTTGAAACTCTTGGCCATCTTAACATCAAAAATAGATTTCGCTCCAATGGTTAATTCTTGCGTTTCAAATCCCTTGGCACTCACGATAATCGATTTTAATTGTTCCGGCAAATTCAAGGAAAAGCTACCATCCTCTTGAGAAAGCGTACCCATTTCAGAATTTTTTATAATGATACTTGCACCAGCTATACCTTTATTATCCTCGTCTATAATATTTCCAGAAATACTCCTTTGAGAATGAGAGATTAATGGCCAAAGTAAAAGCCCAAAAAATATTAAAATATTTGAATTAAGACACTTCATAAATTCCCAATTATAATTATTTTGATAATGATAGTTATTTTTTTTATTAAAATGGAATAATGATTCAACTAAACACAATAAGATTTTTAGATTTTTGAGAAGTAAAATTAACTTTTATCATTGTAAAGGCTCATTAATTTAAAATAATCAAATTACCCCCCTTTAGAATTTTTAGAAATTTCATTAATTGTTGACAGAAATTCTAAAGGTGATATAAATAAATATCGGACATTATTTCTATTAAAACAGTCCATATAAAGTTATTATATTCAAAAATTACTCATTTTGATTTGTCTAACACTTAACTCCTTATCCTGCTTCCTTTTTGACATGCTCTACCAACTTATCACAGAGTCCATTAATTTCTTTTGACATAAATTGATCTCCCGTGGCATTCAACAAAGTTTGACCGATGCCCCCCAAACAATCAATATAAAATCTCTTCATTTCATCTAAAGGCATATCCTTGGCCCACAGATCGATTCTCAAAGTATTTTTTTGCTCGCTGTCCCATAGAGAAACACTGATCGACTTGGTCTCTGAATAACCTGTTTTTTCCTTTTCATCTGCATCCCATTCTATTTTTTCTGGAATATTTTCATCGTCAAGGGACACCTTGAACTTTATTTCTGACTCTTTCATATGTTATAATTAACCTTTCCTAATAATGTTTTCGTTGCCGATCTATCTTCTATCAATTGAGCTTTCAAATCACCTAAATGATTAAATTCAACTTCTTTACGAATGATCGCCACAAATTCAATCCTTAAGTAGCTCCCATAAATATCTTCATTGAAATCAAACAAATGTGCTTCAATTGTTCGTTTTTTACCGTTTACTGTAGGACGCCACCCTATATTGAGCATCCCATCGAAACGTTCAAGCCCCAAATATACAAATATGGCATAGACACCATCTGCGGGGATTAATTTGTAAGATTCAGAGATAAAGAGGTTCGCAGTAGGAAATCCTATTTTTCTACCAATCTGATCTCCTCGAATAACAATGCCAGATAAACCATAATAACGTCCGAGATATTCTTGAGCAGTATCTACCTCTCCAACCGCTAAGGCTTGCCGGATATTGGTAGAACTGATTCCCACTTTATCTATATCCAATCGTGAAATTTCTTCGATCTCTAAGCCAAAGCGTTTTTTATTTTTCTTTAAAAAATCAATATCTCCTATCTGATCTTTACCGAAGCGATGGTCATAACCTATAATGAATTTTTTAGCTTTAAGCCCTTTAATTAACACCTTTTGAACAAAAGCTTCAGGCGACAATTCCGAAAACTCTTTTGAAAAACGTACTTTCAAAAGATAATCAATCCCTATATCACTCAGTAGTTTTACTTTTTCTTCAAATGTACTGAGTAGTTTCAATGAACTCGACCCCTTGCCCAATACAAATCCGGGATGTGGCCAATAAGTAATAACAACACTTTCACCTCCACAGGTTTGGGCTTGTTGAACCAAATCACTTAAAATTTTCATATGTCCTGAATGGACTCCATCAAAAATACCATTCGTGACGATAGGAAAAGTACAAGTGTCTAGTTCCTGAAAATGATCAATTACTTTCATTTATTAAGTTAATTTGATCAACTAATTGCTTAAGCTTAAAGGCATTTTCCAATTTATAATCTCCAACTTGTGTTCTTACCAACTCTTTTAAATACCCTCCTACACCCAATTTCTCACCAAACTCATTTGCTAGACTCCTAATATAAGTACCTTTTGAGCATACTACTCTAAAATATATTTCAGGCAAAATTACCTGGATAATTTCAAATTTATACACTTTAATTTTTCTTGACTTAAGCTCAATAATTTCATTTTTTCGAGCACTTTTATAGGCTCGCTGCCCATTAACTTTAATGGCAGAATAAATGGGTGGCATCTGATCCAGCTCTCCAGTCAAAGCTTCCCTTGCTGAAGCAATTTCTTGAGGCGTGACATGCATATAGTCTGATGAAGAATCAAAAGGTGTTTCCAAATCGAAAGAAGGGGTAGTTTTACCTATTTCTATTATACCTTCATAGGTCTTATCTAATCCATGAAGGCTTTCGAGTTTTTTGGTATACTTACCAACGCCAATGAGTAGTAAGCCCGTTGCCAAAGGATCCAAGGTACCTGCATGACCTATTTTCTTTATTTTAAGTAGGTATCTTAGCTTGTTGACAACATCAAATGAAGTCCAACTTTTAGGTTTGTTGACCAGTAATAAACTCCCTTCTTCTGGAATATTCATAGAATGTAACTAAACGAAATAGCAAACAAACTCAATATGAAACAATAAATAGAAAAATAGATAAGTTTCCCTTTCTTAACAACTTTCATCATCCACCGGCAAGCCATGTAACCAGAAATAAAAGCGGCCGTAAATCCCAAAAATAAGTTCAAATTATTTACTTCGGATTCTAAGCTAGAGAACCCAACATAATTTTTAATTTTGACTAAACTTGCACCAATTATGGGTAAAAGTACCATTAAAAAAGAAAATTTAGCTGCTTTTTCCCTACTCACTCCTAAAATTAATGCCATTGCAATTGTAGAACCAGATCGAGATATTCCTGGCAAAATGGCTATAGATTGCGCCAATCCAATGACCAAAGATTTTTCAAAAGTAACTTCACCAGTACCCTGACTGAAATAGCGAGGAATAAATAGCAATATAGAAGTAACAAGTAGCATACCTCCTACTAAAAACAAATCACCTGTAAAGAAAGTCTCGATTTTACTTTCAAAAAGGAGTCCTACTACACCTACAGGGATCATTGAAATGATTATCTTCAACACAAATTGTGTCGAATCATTCCATTCGAATTTCAATAATCCTTTAGTTAAAAAAAGGATATCTTTATGAAAAACAAAAATAGTGCTCAGGCAAGTTGCCAGATGTACGACTAAGGAAAACAAGAGGTTATTTGTAGAATTGATTCCCAATAAAACCACACCTATCTCTAAATGTCCACTACTACTGACTGGTATGAATTCTGTGAGACCTTGAACAATCCCCAAAATAAGCGCATCAATCCAAGTCATTTATTCTTTTAATTAGTTGCTTTTTTGGTTTTGTACAAAATGGCAACGAATTGAATCATAAATCCTAAAAAAACAATGATCGGACCTAAAGTTAAACCTAGGAAACCAAATCCATAGGTCTCTTGATCTAAGGACATGATGACAAAGCCCAAAAGGATCATAGCAATCCCTGAAATCATGATTAGATAATTTATTTTTTTAAAAGCAAATTTAGTTTGAACTGACATTTATTTCTTTTTAATAAAGTTCGTCTAGTGAAATTTTAAAATAGCGCCTCATTGAAGATAAAGTACTAAAATATGAGATTAAAAGTCCCAAAAATATCAAAATAACAAATAATATAAATAAAGGTTCTTGTGAATAAAGCTTATTTAAATCATCAATTTGATATTGTGTGAATTGAATGAGACTAAAAATGATTCCTGAAGCTAAAACACCAGAGATCAGACCATATATTAAAGATCTTTTTAAGAACGGCCACCTAATAAATCGTTTGGTAGCGCCTACTAATTGCATGCTCCTAATTAAAAACCTTTGAGAGAACAAAGCAATTCTTATAGTATTATTAATCAAAACAATCACAGCGACTAATAGTATAATAGTCATTCCTAAAAGGAATATCCCAATTTTACGTAAATTTTTATTGATACTAGCTACTAAAGATTCCTGAAAAACCACCTCATAAACTCCTGACAATCGTCTTAAATCTTTCTCTATTGACTTTAAACTGTCAACCGATTGATATTGATTTGTTATCTTCAACGAAAAGGCATCTCTCAAAGGATTATCCCCAAGAAATTTAGTGAAATCTTCCCCAGTATCCTTTACAAATATTTCAGCAGCAGTCTCTTTACTAACAAATTTTATGTTTTCTATTGCCCCTTCTGACCGAATATAAGGTCGAGTAGTCATTATCTTTTCCAATCGTTTAACATCGTGATCACTGATAGATTTATCTAGATAAACTTGAACTTCAACATTTGATTGAACGATAGAAGTAAGGGTTTTAAGATAAATAAATGCAATACCAAAAGTGCCCATAACCACAAGTGACAAAGTGATACTGAATATTACACTGAGAAAAGGAAAACTTCCTAATTTTCTTTTCTGCCTTCTACGTTCTTTCATTTTCTGTGTAAGTTATAAAATAACCAAAAAATATCCTGAACTTATTATTTGTTTCTTAAGTCAACCAAATAATCTAATAATCTTATATCTCTCACTGGAATTAAGGCTTTCTTCTCAGAAGTTAAAGTTAAAGCGTAGTACTCCTGCTCAAAGTACAAATAAAGTTTATTTTGAGCGATAGTATTGTCTTCAATAATTTGATAAGGTGAGGAAGAAAAATCTCCAATTAAAACTAATTTTTCACCTGCATATATATANTTTAATTTTTTAGATTTTTTCATTTCAATTTCTANCATAAGCTCAGAGTTGGGNTTTACCTGAACTTGATCCATCACAAAATCNTCAGAAAAATCTGGAAGTGGATCTAANGATTCATCAAAAGAAATTTTAGATCTATCCATATCTGGTAATACTACTTCTACCTGTGCTTCAAGAGTTTCTTTATCTGATTTTAATACTTTTTTTGGCTGTTTTAACAAAACTTTGACCGGTGTATTATCCGTAGTATCTTCTATCTCTTTTGTAACTGATGTAGTTCTTTCATATTCTTTATTATCACTAAGCAAATGTTGGACTGTATCCATGTTCAAAGGAATATTCGAGTTTTGATGCTCTGTCTTTGCATCGAGGGTTCTATTAGTTTCTTGATTTTCCATGGTCAGAATTTCATTTGGAGTTAGTAGGAAATATGAGAACCCGCCAACAACTAATACAGCTATGGTGGACAATGTGATCTTAGTGGTTATAGAAGTCATTTCCGCAAGACTTGAACCTATTTCTAATTGGTTTAAACGAGTTTTTAAAATTCCTTTTTGGTAATTTTTTATTCCCTCAGCAATCAACTCTTCAAGCTTAACTTTTTCGTCCAACTGAGGATTTTTACTCATCTTTTGTTCAAAAGCACTCCTTTCAACGTCAGTCATTTTCTGCGTTAAATATTTTGCTATAGCTTCTTCTTCACCCCTCATTTCCATTTAATTAAAAAAATCTTCTTGACTGTAATTTTTCTTAATGAGAACATCTAAGCGCTTTTTACACTTATATTTTTTTGCTTTGACAGTATCGGCATTCGAATAATTCATTCGGTCGGCAATCTCAGACATTGGCATTTCGTTGAAATAGTAATAGATCAAAACACTTTTACAAGGATCTCCCAATACCTCCATCGCATCCTGAACTACCTTTGACATTATATCTTCATAATCGGATTGAACGATTGATCCTTCATGTTCTGTATAGCTCAATCGCTTTTTTCGATTTAATTCTTTCAACCAGTAATTTTTACAAATACTGTATAAATAAGTACTTATTTTGGAAGTTATTTTAAGGTTTCCACTAATGACTTTTTGCCAAAAAATGATCAATGCCTCTTGATACACATCATTTGCTTCCTCAATTGTGCCATTATTTCTAAGGACCATTTTGGTCATCATTGGATAATATTTTTTATACAAATAATCTAGAGCAGTTTCATCTCCTCGAGAAATATGATCAAGTATTTGTTGCTCTGTCATGACATTTATATGCTTGATCTGCAATAAATACTAGATATATAGAATGGGTAACCCTTCAAAAAAATATAAATCATTATAATATTGATTTTATATATCACAAAAGTTTCAGCTAGAAATTTTAATTGATACATTCAAAGCGATAGAGACACATATTTAGGCAAAGCTGCATATACATCTCCGAGTTATACTGTTACCTGGAAATAAGCAATAAAGGATTGTTTTTACACAAATATTATAAAATTATTTGTAAATGCAAACTCTGTCAAAAGAAGTAAAACTGATAAGAACTCTACCAAAGAATTCAAGGGTATCAAGTCTTCTAAATATCTTAATTTCAAAATTAATCATCGATTCTTAAACAAATAACCTTCATAGACGGTCTAACTTTTGAACATAAAAAAGGTACTCTTGGTTAATAGTGCTTTTTTATGTTCAAAGCAAAAAATTATACTCTTCTGCTACACCATTTTCGATTATGGTAATATTTTTTCTTCCCCTTCAGTATCTATAGTGATCACGACACCTATTTCTTTGTTACTAAAAGTCTGATGACCTTTGCCAAACATTTCACCCAAAATTGGGGCAATAACCAAACCAATCAAACAAGTCAATTTAATAAGAATATTCATGGAAGGACCAGACGTATCTTTAAATGGATCACCGACCGTATCTCCCGTAACAGCTGCTTTATGTGCTTCTGAACCTTTGTAGGTCATCTCACCATTTATCATCACTCCAGCTTCAAATGATTTTTTTGCGTTATCCCATGCTCCTCCTGCATTATTTTGAAAAATTGCCCATAGAACACCCGATACAGTCACACCAGCCATGTAAGATCCCAATGCTTCAGGCCCCATCAAAAATCCTATAATAATAGGACTGACAATTGTTAAAGCACCGGGAAGCATCATTTCCTTAATGGCCGCTTTAGTTGAAATATCTACACATTTACCATACTCTGGAGTACCTGTACCTTCCATGATACCAGGAATTTCATTGAATTGGCGTCTTACTTCCATCACCATCTCCATAGCAGCTCGACCTACTGATCTCATCGCCAACGCTGAAAACACTACAGGAATCATGGCCCCGACAAAAAGTGTCGCAAGAACGTCTGCTTTAAAAATATTTATACCATCAATCCCCGTGAAAGTTACATAAGCTGCAAATAGTGCCAATGCCGTTAGAGCGGCTGAAGCAATTGCAAAACCTTTACCAATGGCAGCAGTAGTATTGCCAACCGAATCTAAAATGTCCGTACGCTCCCTCACCTCTTTGGGAAGTTGGCTCATCTCTGCAATCCCACCTGCATTATCTGCGATAGGTCCAAAAGCATCTATCGCCAATTGCATGGCCGTAGTAGCCATCATGGCTGAAGCTGCAATGCCCACTCCATAAAAACCAGCCAACGAGTAAGTACCCCAAATAGCAGTAGCAAATAATAAAATGGGCGCAAATGTTGACATCATTCCTGTTGACAAACCCGCAATAATATTGGTTCCTGCACCAGTTGCCGAATTTTCGATAATTGACGTCACAGGCTTTTTACCCAATCCTGTATAATATTCAGTAAAATAAGAAATGGCAGCACCTACAACCAGACCTATGATCACACTTCCAAATACGTTCATTCTAGGCACTTCTACAATACCCAAATCAAAGAAATCCATTTTCATGATATCTGGTAACATAAGGTGAATGATGAAATAAGAAGCAATAGCGGTCATCACAATAGAACTCCAATTACCTACGTTTAAGGCATTTTGAATTTCTTGTTCTTTGGCTTCATTGCTTTTGATATTGATGAAAAAATTTCCAAAAATTGAAAATACAATACCTACTCCTGCAATTACGAGAGGCAATAAAATAGGTCCCATTCCACCAAAGTTATCATCAATGGCACCACCCATATCACGAATTACATAGTTTCCAAGCACCATTGATGCTAAAACAGTAGCTACGTAGGATCCAAATAAATCGGCACCCATTCCAGCAACATCTCCAACATTATCTCCAACATTATCTGCAATCGTCGCTGGATTTCTAGGGTCATCTTCAGGTATACCTGCTTCTATTTTACCAACTAAATCTGCGCCCACATCTGCCGCCTTGGTATAAATACCTCCTCCTACTCGTGCAAAAAGAGCAATTGATTCAGCCCCCAATGAAAAGCCAGCCAGTGTTTCTAGTACCAAAGTCATTTTTTCATTACCATCAATAGTCCACTCGCCCCCCATAAAAACTTGAAGCAACACAATAAAAATTACACTCAATCCAAAGACCGCGAGCCCTGCAACACCCAAACCCATTACCATACCTCCCGAAAAAGAAACTTTTAAGGCATCAGGAAGACTCAATCTCGCCGCTTGGGTGGTTCGTACATTGGCTTCGGTCGCAATTCGCATCCCAATATTTCCGGCAAGAGCTGAGAAAACAGCTCCTATTACAAAAGCCAAGACAATAAAATAACTGGTTGATTCTATAAGGGAGGAAATTACAGCTANCAGTACACCAGCAATCACCACAAATATTATTAGTACGCGNTATTCAGCNGACAANAATGCCAAGGCTCCTTCCTTTATATGAGAAGCGAGTTCTTGCATATTTTTATCACCAGNATTTTGGTTAATTACCCATTTAGCTTTGAATGCCATCGCGATCAATCCTACGATAGCAAAGACTGGCACGAGATAAATAAAATATTCCATTTTTTTAGTTTGGTCTTTTTAAATTTTTGGCAAATATATATTATTGTAGAACAAAACTTATGACGATTGGCCATGCAAATATGATTTGCATAAAAAAAGGTATTTAGATAGCATCCAGATAAAAAGATCACATGAATGTCAATATTTGTAAATGGCTAAAAAATTATTTCGACGCTTTTGAATTGACATAATTTAAAAATTCAGTACGCACCGCCTGATCGTTAAATTTTCCCGAAAAATGTGCTGTTCCCGTTTCGCTGTTTGTATCTCCAACTCCTCTTGAGGATACACACATGTGTTTGGCATCCATAACCACAGCTATATCATCTGTCTTCAAAAGTTTTTTAAGTTCCTCAGCAATTTGTACAGTCAATCTTTCTTGAACTTGAGGCCTTTTTGAAAAATACTGTACAACCCTATTGATCTTGGACAACCCTATAACTTTCCCGCTTGAAAAATAAGCGACATGTGCTTTCCCGTATATTGGAACAAAGTGATGCTCGCAATGTGAATAAAAAGTGATATCTTTCTCTACCAACATTTGATCATAATTGTATTTGTTTTCAAAAAGTTTGGTAATGGGCTTTCTAGATGGATTTAAACCTGAAAATACTTCCTTAACATACATTTTTGCTACCCTATGTGGGGTTCCTTTAAGACTGTCATCACTTAAGTCCATGCCTAAGACATGCATGATTTCTCTAAAATGCTTTTCTATTAACTCTATCTTTAAATCATCATCCTTTTCAAAAGCATCAGGTCTTAAGGGTGTATCATAGGAATACACTTCATGGCAATCATCGTCATTCAGCGGGGTATTCGACAAAATTTCTTTCGGTTTCATATAATAATATCTTTATTTCGTAACGTTTTTCGATTTTCGATTTTAATATTTCATAAATAGTAATTGCGATATTTTCTGCAGTAGGATTGATTCCTTCAAATTCAGCTACATCTAAGTTTAAATTTTTGTGATCAAAACGATCGAGTATATTTTCCTTAATGATATCACTCAGCAATTTCATATCATACACATAACCCGTTTGAACATTGACTTCACCTGTTAATTTTACCGTCAAATCATAATTATGCCCATGATAGTTAGCGTTATTGCATTTACCAAATATTTTGGTATTTTCAGCATCAGACAGATTGGGATTATGAAGCCTGTGAGCCGCATTGAAATGTTCTTTTCTATAAACTGAAACTTTTTTCATTTTGAATTCAATCTGTTTTGCAAAAATTATCTTTGCATGAATAGAAATCAAAAAATAAGAAGATTAGTTCACTATTTCAACTAATTATCTTCTATTCACTTTTGATCCAATTGAATAATTGATTCTTTTGCTTCTGCAAAAAAAAATGAAAATCCCTAAAATAAAATCTCAAATTACCCAATAGCAATAAGCTGAAAATGAATCTTTACGACATCTTCCTTTCAATCTCACAGTTTAGTTCAACTTTAAATTATTCGGAAAATCAGAGCAAAAATACCAATATTTTTTATAAGTACGAGCTATCTGTTTCCAAAAAAGGTCAAATTAAAGATGAAATTACTGATCTATTTAAGTTACAGCCCTTGACATAAAACCCTCTACGCCCAAGTACTTGCAAAAGGACCTTAATGGTAAACTCTTGCTACCTGGATCCTGATCATTACTGTTGAATTAACAAAACACAACCATTGAAAACCACCTATGATGTATGGGTAAATGGCGTTCATGCAGATTAAAGTGCGAAGATAAGCACTATGAAGATAGAACAAGAATCTTACTATAAAATGGTAAGATTTCAACCTATATCATGATTGAAATTAGAAAAAATATATAACTATCTCACACAATTAAGATATCAACAAGCATCCACTTGAGCAAAGTGGTTATACAAATATCGGCTGTGAACCTTGCGCAAGAAAAGTAGATTTGGAAATGCCAGCAGATGAAGCTCGCTGGTTTGGGTTGAATAAAGTTGAATGTGGCTTGCACACTAATTTAATTGTAAACAAATGAGTATGTTACCCGATTTCCATCCCTCTATTGGATGAATTGTAACCATTCAAATCAAAATTTGTATTCTATAAAAACAATCACTCGGTTCTTTCGGGAGCGAATTATCTAGAATTAAGTGTCGTTTGTTTTAGTTCTAGTTAGTTTTGCGAAAAATAATAAGAGTAAAAAAATAAAGGATGGCCCTATCAACCAAATATAACCCCGCCCAAATTGAAGATAAATGGTACCAATATTGGATGGACAAAGGGCATTTCAAAGCAAAAGTAAATCCCAACAAAAAACCTTTTAGCATCGTTATTCCTCCACCTAATGTCACAGGGGTCCTTCACATGGGCCACATGCTCAACAACAACATACAAGACATCTTGATAAGGAAAGCAAGAATGCAAGGCTTTGAAGCTTGTTGGATTCCGGGCACAGATCATGCATCGATTGCCACCGAAGCAAAAGTTGTGAAAATGCTAAGAGAAAAAGGCATTAAAAAAAGCGATCTCAGCAGAGATAAATTTATGGAGCATGCCTGGAAATGGAAAGAAAAATATGGGGGTATCATCCTTGAACAATTAAAAAAATTAGGAGCTTCATGCGATTGGGATCGAACAGCCTTTACCATGGATAAAGATTATTATTCATCTGTTATTAAAGCATTTGTAGATCTCTTTAACAAAGGTTATGTCTACCGAAGTTTGCGTATGGTAAATTGGGATGTTGAAGCGCAAACAGCAGTCTCAAATGAAGAGGTGATTTATAAGGAAGAAGGTGAAATATCAAAACTTTATTCTGTTAAATATCAAATTGAAAATAGTTCTGAGTATATCATCATTGCTACCCAAAGACCAGAAACCATCATGGGGGATACAGGTATAGCTGTAAACCCAAATGACGATCGTTACCAACACCTTATTGGAAAAACCGCAATCATCCCTTTTGTCAATAGGCTAGTGCCTATCATTTCTGATGAATACGTAGCTATGGATTTTGGTACAGGTTGTTTAAAGGTTACCCCAGCACATGACACTAATGATTATGAGATTGGCCTACGTCATGGCCTTGAAATAATTGATACTATTGGTTTAGATGGTAAATTGACTTCGGCCTGTGAAGTTGAAAAATACACTGACATGGATCGTTTCGAAGTGAGGAAGCAGATTGTAGAGGATATGAAAGTCATGAAAATCCTTGTAAACGAAGAGAATTTTATTACAAGAATTGGAAGATCAGAAAGGACAGATACGGTCATTGAGCCCAAGTTATCGCTACAATGGTTCATAAAAATGAAATCCATCTCAAAGACCGCTCATGAAGCAGTCATGAATGACGAAATTCAGCTTTTTCCATCTAAATTTAAGAATACCTATAACCACTGGATGGAAAATGTACGTGATTGGTGCATCTCTCGACAGCTTTGGTGGGGTCAACGTATCCCTGCCTATTATTTCGGGAAAGGTGATGATGATTTTGTGGTGGCCTTGAATGAACAGGAAGCACTAACACTGGCACAAAAAAAGTCAAATAATCCAAACTTGAAGCCATCGGATCTTCATCAAGACGAGGATGTTCTGGATACCTGGGCTTCTTCTTGGCTTTTTCCTTTGGCCGTTTTTAATGGGTTTAGTGATAAATCATTTAATAAAAAAATAGGCAAAATATTAACCAAAAAAAATGAGGAATTAGATTATTTTTATCCTACTGATACCTTGGTAACCGCTCCTGAAATTTTATTTTTCTGGGTGGCTCGAATGATCATTGCAGGATATGAATACACCGGGAAAAAACCTTTTAAAAATGTCTATCTCACAGGAATTGTTCGCGATAAGCAAAGAAGAAAAATGTCTAAATCATTGGGTAATTCGCCCAATCCTCTAGATCTCATAAAAAAATATGGTGCTGATGGCGTGAGAACCGGCATGCTGTTCAGTTCTCCTGCCGGAAATGACCTCCTCTTTGATGAAAAATTAGTAGAGCAAGGTCAAAAATTTTCTAATAAAATTTGGAATGCTTTTCGCCTCATTCAAGGCTGGAATGTTGAAAAAATTAAGCAACCTAGTGAAAATAAAATAGCCATTCTTTGGTTTAAAGCCAATTTTCAAAAAGCATTATTAGAGCTAGAAGATAATTTTGCTAAATTTAGAATGTCTGATGCCTTAATGACTGTCTATAAGTTAATTTGGAATGATTTCTGCAGTTGGTATCTGGAGTGGATAAAGCCCAATTATGAGGCACCAATAGACACCATAACTCATCAACAGACCGTTTATTTTTTAGAGGAATTAATGAAAGTTCTACATCCATTTATGCCATTTATTAGCGAAGAAATATGGCATACTGTGCAAAAAAGAGCGGCGGGTGACGATTTGATTGTCGCTCAATGGCCTGATACTCAAAAATTTGATGAACCCATTTTAGCAGATGTTTCATTTCTTTTTGAAATTATCACGCAAATAAGAAATATAAGAAATAAAAATCAAATATCACCAAAAATTAAACTCACCTTAAACATCAATAGTAAAGCCTCCCATTTTACTAACCTCATAGCTTCCTTGATTAAAATGGCAAATTTAGAAAAGATTTCATTTACAGAAGAAAAACCAGTGCAAAGTCATGCCTTTGTAATTCACTCAAAGGAATTTTTTGTCGTGTCGACTAGAACCATAGACGCCGATGTCGAACGTGAAAAGCTTCAAAAAGAATTAGACTATACTCGCGGATTTCTTGAAAATGTTCTCAAAAAAATGAACAATGAGCGGTTTGTAAAGAATGCGCCTCCCGCAGTTCTAGAAATAGAAAAGAAGAAGCAAAATGATGCGGAAGCTAAAATTGAACTGCTTTTGGAAAATCTTAAAAATATTTAAAATCGAGCAGCCATTAATAATCTGAGGTCCTTGAAGTTTAAGTTGTATTTCTTAGCTATAGCTTGATTAGAGATACTTCCTTTGTAAGTATAAACTCCTTTCATAAACCATTGATTTCTCAAAATCATTTCCTCTATCCCTCCAGATTCACCCATTTGAATTAAAATAGGTGTAAGAATGTTTGAAATAGCAATAGATGCTGTTCTTGGAACTCTAGAAGCAATGTTAGGTACACAATAATGGACAACATCGTATTTAATAAATGTAGGTGAATCCAAAGTAGTCAAGTGTGAGGTTTCAATGCAGCCTCCTTGATCAATACTCACATCAATAATCAAAGAATTAGGTTTCATTTTAGTAATCATTTCCTCACTGATTACCATATCATTAACGCCATTTTCCGCACGCATTGCACCGATCAAAACATCAGCAGACTCCAATGCTTTCCCCAATAACGGATGGTCGAAGGTAGAAGTATGGACCTGCCAGCCCACTGCATGCTTTAACCTCCTTAATTTATAAACTCTATTATCAAAAACTTGTAAATCAACTCCCAAACCAAGGGCGGCCCTCGTTGCATATTCAGCAACAGTTCCTGCTCCAATGATAACTACCTTCGTTGGAGCTACACCCGTTACTCCACCTAAAATAACACCTAATCCGTTATTAGTTTTACTTAAAAGTTCAGCCGCAATTAACATCACTGAACTGCCTGCAATTTCACTCATAGATCTTACGATGGGTAGCCCTCCGACCTTATCTTCTATGAACTCATAGGCTAATCCAATGATTTTCTTGTCTTGAAGTGCTTTCAAAAACTCAATAGATTGACGTCCTGGTTGAAGTGCGGATATTAAGGTAGCCCCAGAGGAAATTAAACTTATCTCTTCAATAGTGGGAGGTTCAACTTTAAGTATGACATCGCAAGCATAGACTATTTTACGATCATAAACTATCCGCCCACCAACTTCACTATATTCAGTATCTGCATAATTGGCTGAATTGCCAGCCGATGCTTCTATATTTACCTGATGACCATTCTGAACAAGTACTTCGACTGATTCAGGTTTTAAGGAAATTCTATTTTCTTGTACACCCATCTCCAAAGGCAAACCAATGGTCAAAGATTTAACTTTTTTAGCTGTTTTTAATTGTTTTTCTTGCGGGTATAAAGCGGCAACGCTACTTATTTTCTCGAACCCAGATTTACTTTCTTCTATCATACGATTCAAAACTAATATCTCTTTTACTATCAGAGATTAATTTAATATTGATATTAAGGTATTTTTCAGGTAACAATGTATTGATCTTTTCAGGCCATTCAATAAAGCATAAATAATTACTATAAAAATAATCTTCAATGCCCAAATTCACTGCTTCTAATACATTGATTATTCTATAAAAATCAAAATGATAAATGAGCTGTTTATCACTGCAGTGATATTCATTGACAATAGCAAAGGTGGGCGAATGGATTTCATCACTTACTCCTAAAAATTCCCCAACTTTTTTTATTAAGGTAGTCTTACCCACCCCCATATCGCCATTGACACAGATCACTTTATGATCTTCCAAATGATCGGTGATTTTAAGAGCAATTATATCTAACTGATCTAAAGAATAAATCATTTTTTTTGCTGAAGGGTTATAAGAGGAATCATCATTTCTTCCATGCTGATACCTCCATGCTGAAAAGTATCCTCATAGAGATTGACATAATGATTAAAATTATTTTCATAGGCAAAAAATGATTCTTCCAAAGCAAAAATGTAAGATGAAGTCAAATTTAATTTAGGTAATTTAAACACTTCAGGTTTATACATATGAAATACCGATTTTGGATTAAACCCCAAATTCTTTCCTATTTTAAACCTTAAATTACTGTTGGTATTTCTATCTGCCTTAATTTTTTCAGGATTCTTGACCCGGATCATCCCGTGATCGGTCGTAATCATCACTTTAACCTTTTTTGAAGATAGTTTTTTAAGAATTTCGAAAAGTGATGAATGTGAAAACCATGTTTTAGTCAATGCTCTGTAAGCGGATTCATTTGGAGCCAATTCACGAATCATTTGCATATCTGTTCTGGCATGTGAAAGCATGTCGACAAAATTATAAACCAATACATTAAGATCTGACTTAAGGAGTTCATCTAATTTCTGTTCTATTTGTTTAGCTTCTTGTGTTTTGATTATTTTGTGATAATTGTATTTTACTTCTATTCTATGCCGCCTTAGTTGGGCTGCTATCAAGTCTGATTCAAACTTATTTTTAGAGCCTTCCTCACTTTCTTTTGTCCAAAAATGTGGATACTGCTTTTCAATATCTGCGGGCATTAAACCTGAAAAAAGTGCATTTCTTGCATAATTGGTTGTGGTTGGCAAAATAGAAAAATAAGTTTCTTTTTTCTCTATTTCGAATAATTGAGCAATTTCTGGCTCAATTATTTCCCATTGATCCCATCGTAAATTATCAACAACGATAAGAAAAACATTATTCTGCACTAGTAACGGAAAAACCTTATCTTTAAACACTTGATGAGAAAGTAAAGGATATTGGGAAGAATTTATCCAACCTTCATAATCTGAGCGAATAAAATTCGCAAATCTTTGATTGGCTTCAGCCTTTTGTCTTCGGAGAATTTCTGACATATCTTTTTCATTGGTTTCATCAATCAATAATTCCCAACGAACCAATTTTCTATATACTGCAATCCAATCTTCATAATCTGCCGCATCCGCTATTTCATAACTGACATCAGTGAAATTTTGCTGATAACTCAAATTTGTCTTTTCAGTTATAATGCGCTTTTTATCTAACAACCTTTTAACAGAAAGTAGGATTTGGTTTGAATTTAAGGGTTTAATCAAATAATCAGCAATCTGAGAACCAATAGCATCTTCCATGATATCTTCTTCCTCATTTTTAGTTATCATAACCACAGGAATATTGGGATGTGACAATTTAATTTTTCGAAGTGTTTCAATCCCAGATATTCCTGGCATATTCTCATCAAGAAAAATAATATCAAAATACTGCTTTTCGACTTCATCTAAGGCATCATTACCACTATTTACTGAAATTACCTGATATCCCTTAGATTCCAAAAATATAATATGAGGCATTAATAGATCAATCTCATCATCGGCCCATAAAATTTTATATTGCTGCATTTTTAATAAAATCCTTTTGTATGTTCACACTATAATTGACTCTAAATATACTTTGAATAAAAATAAAATATTTAATGATCCTGTTTATGGTTTCATAAACATACCAAATGAACTCATTTTTGATATCATCGAACATCCCTATTTTCAGAGATTGCGTAGAATAAAGCAATTGGGAATCTCTGATTATGTATATCCTGGTGCTATTCATACACGATTTAGTCATGCTTTGGGAGCAATGCATTTGATGCGAAAAGCATTAGACAGTCTACGCAAAAAAGGTCAAATGATCTTTGAATCCGAATATGAGGGTGCACTAATTGCTATTCTTCTACACGATATTGGTCATGGCCCCTTTTCTCATACCTTGGAATTCAGTCTTTTCAAAGATGTTTCCCATGAAAGCATTACTGAATGGACACTTGATTCATTAAACAAAGAATTCGCGGGCAAACTAACTTTAGCCATTGAAATATTTAAGGGTATTTATCCGCGTAAATTTCTTGCTCAATTGGTTTCAAGTCAACTGGATATGGATAGGCTTGATTACCTCAAAAGAGATTGTTTTTTTACAGGTGTTCAAGAAGGTACAGTAGGTGCTGAGCGTATCATAAAAATGCTCAATGTAGTAGATGATGAACTCGTTGTTGAAGAAAAAGGAATTTATAGCATTGAAAGTTTTATTAGCGCTCGGAGAATCATGTATTGGCAAGTTTATTTGCATAAAACCTCTATTTGCACTGAAAAGATGCTTATTGAACTTATCAAACGGGTAAGTATGTGTTGGAATAAGGGCACGTCCATATCCGCTACTCCTGCCCTAAGTCTATTTCTCGGCAATGATCTTACAGCAAAAGATTTCAATGAAAACCCAAAATTACTAAAGACATTTATGGAATTAGATGATACGGACATCTGGGGAAGTATCAAACTTTGGTTAAATCATGAAGATCCTGTCATAAATATATTGAGCCACGCTTTAAAAGATCGAAGGCTATTTAAAATTGATATACTCAAAGAAACCTTAAAATCAAATCAACTAAATGATTTTAAAAAAAAGGTTGCAAAAAAATTAAGAATGACCCTTGAAATGACGGAAAGCTTGGTCACACAAGGCAGCGTTACCAATGCAGCTTATACTGCCAAAAATCATAGCATAAATATTTTAAGAAAAAATGGTAAAGTAGAAGAAATCACAGCTGCCGTTGATTTGCCCAACATCAAAGTGATGAGTAAAATTGTAAAAAAAAATTATCTTTGCTACCCCAAAAACATATCTTTACAAAAAGATTCATAATTAGTTATCCCAATTATAAAATAAAGAGTTAAATGAATTTTACCTTAGAGCAAATTGCTCATCTTATAGGAGGAAAACTAGACGGGTCAAAAGATACTAAAGTAAATACCATTAGTTCTATTGAAGATGCTGAAAAAGGAAGTATTTCATTTCTATCTAACCCAAAGTATGAGCCCCTTATTTACACAACACGGGCATCAGCAGTTATTATCAATGAAAAGCTTGTTCTGAACAAAAAAATAAATGCAGCCCTGATCAGGACTGCAAATCCATATGCTGCTTTTACCAGTCTATTAGAAGTTTACGATCAGCTGCTCTCCTTCAACAAGAATGGAATTGAAGAACCTAGTTTCATACATAAAACATCTACATATGGATCAGACATTTATGTAGGTGCTTTCGCTTATATTGGGAGCAACGTAAAATTAGGTAATCAAGTGAAAATTTATCCGAATGCCTACATTGGTGATGATGTCACTATTGGTGATCGAACTATCATACACCCAGGGGTGAAAATATATGCTAAAAGTGTGATTGGGAGTCATTGTACTCTGCAAGCAGGAGCAGTTATAGGAAGTGACGGTTTTGGGTATGCACCCCTGGATGATGGTTCTTACAAAAAAATACCTCAATTGGGGAATGTTATTTTAGAAAATCATGTAGACGTAGGGGCAAATACTGTAATCGATTGTGCCACCTTTAACGCAACACTCATAAAAAAAGGTGTCAAATTAGACAACTTAATACAAGTTGGTCACAACACCTTGATTGGAGAAAATACAGTAATTGCTGCCCAATCAGGTATCGCTGGCTCTGTTAAAATAGCCGAAAATTGTAAAATAGGCGGACAAGTGGGTATTGCTGGACATTTAAAAATAGCTGCTAAAACGCAAATACAGGCTCAATCTGGAGTTTCAAAAAATACTAAATCAGGTCAAATCATCTACGGAACTCCTGCCATTGATTTCAACAATTATCTTAGATCTTACACCATATACAAAAAATTACCTGCCGTAATGAAGCAGATTGAAAAAATTGAGGAAAAACTTTTAAATTTGCAGCGCAAAACTCAATGAAATTTAATCAACATACAGTCAGCGGCGAAGCAATCGTTTCCGGCATAGGCTTGCACACAGGCGTAGAGAGCAATATGACTTTCACCCCCGCTAAAGTTAATCACGGAATTAAATTCCAAAGAATAGATTTGGAAAATCAGCCCCTCATCGATGCAGATGTTGATAACGTTGTAGATTTATCTCGAGGCACGAGCATTGAGCAAAACGGAGGAAGAATCAATACAGTAGAGCACGTCTTATCGGCTTTAGTTGCCTTAGAAATAGATAATGTTCTGATAAAAATTGATGGACCTGAGCCCCCCATTATGGATGGGAGTGCTAGACAATTTATGGATGCCATTCTTGAAATTGGTTTGGAAGAACAATTAGCTCCAAGAAATTTCTTTGAACTCCCTAATAGTGTCTTTTATGAAGACAAAACACGTGATGTTGAAATCATTGCTCTTCCCTTAGATGACTACAGAGTCACTGTAATGGTGGACTACAACTCACCTGTCCTAGGAAGTCAGCATGCTTCATTGAATAAATTAACAGATTTCTATGAGCAAATCAGTGATGCAAGAACTTTTTGCTTTTTACATGAAATAGAAGAACTGTACAAACAAGATTTGATCAAGGGAGGAGATATTTCTAATGCCATTGTGGTGGTTGATCGGATGGTGAAACCAGGTGAACTCGATCATTTATCTCATTTGTTGAATAAACCTAAAGTTGAAGTAGAGAAAGAAGGTATTTTAAATAACGTAAGCCTTAGGTATAAAAATGAACCTGCCAGACATAAATTACTAGATATTGTTGGGGATTTAGCATTGGTGGGTAGACCTATTAAAGCCCAAATAATGGCTGCTCGACCTGGACATGCCGCTAATATTGCTTTCGCTCGAAAACTCAAAAAAATAATTCAAAAAACCTCCCATAGTAAAATACCACAATACGATCCTAAAATACCCGCAGTAATGGATATCAATAAAATTGCCAAAATATTACCTCATAGGTATCCTTTTTTATTGATAGATAAAATTTTTCATTTAGATGACCAATCGGTAGGAGGTATTAAAAATGTCAGCTTTAATGAACCCTTTTTTCAAGGCCACTTCCCTGGAAATCCGGTAATGCCTGGTGTTTTGCAAGTAGAAGCAATGGCTCAAATTGGAGGGATCTTAGCACTTAATTCGGTCATTGATCCGGAAAACTATTGGACTTACTTCCTAGGTATTGATAATTTTAAATTTAAAAAAATGGTTTTTCCAGGAGATACTCTGATATTTAAATGTGAATTATTAGAACCGATCAGGAGAGGCTTCGTAAAAATGTCGGGAGTTGCTTATATTGGGAATGATTTAGTTTGTAAAGGTAACATGACTGCCGTACTCGTAAAGAAAGAATAATGAATAATACCTCAGCTTTTATCCATCCCGATGCCAAAATAGGTGAAAACGTAATCATTGAGCCTTTTGCTTACATAGACAAGGATACTGAAATAGGAGATGGAAGCTGGATAGGCCCCAACGCTTGCATTTGGGAGGGTGCTCGAATAGGTGATAATTGTAAAATTTTTGCAGGCGCACAAATTTCATCGGTTCCGCAAGATTTAAAGTTTGCAGGGGAAAAAACCTTCACAATCATAGGAAAAAATACGACCATCAGGGAATTTGTAACCATCTCAAGAGGAACCAATCATAGACAAAAAACTATTGTTGGTGAACATAATTTGCTCATGGCCTATGTCCATGTTGCACATGATTGTATCTTAGGAAATCATTGTATCGTATCCAATTCGGTCCAAATAGCAGGCCATGTCTCTTTGGGAGATTATGCCATCATTGGCGGTACGGCAGCCATAAGACAATTTGTCAAAATTGGGGCACATGTAATGATCGCAGGTGGCTCACTTGTTCGTAAAGATGTCCCTCCTTATGTATCAGCGGCACGTGAACCCCTTAGTTATAGTGGTATAAATGCCATTGGTCTTAGGAGAAGGAAGTTTTCAACTCAAGAACTTAATAATATCCAAGAAATGTATCGGATTATATATCTGAGTGATTTGAATATCAGTAAAGCCCTTGAAAAAATTCAAAGTGATTTTGAACCCTCGAAAGAAAAAAATCTCATTATAAAGTTTATTCAAGAATCAGAACGGGGTATCATGAAAGGTATTGAATGAGGGTTAAACTTAATAAAGTTGGAAAGCGGTTCAATAAAGAATGGATTCTTAAAAATTTAAGTTTAGATATCCCATCTCAATCATCTCTAAGTATCACTGGAATAAATGGAAGTGGAAAAAGTACTCTAATAAAATTGATTTCCGCTTACATGGCACCCACATCTGGGGATATTCAATATTTTAAAAATAAAAAAACTCACCCCATTGAAAGCATACCTCAATCTATAGGTTTGGCAGCTCCTTATCTCAATTTGATAGAGGAGTTCAGCCTAAAAGAACATATAGAATTTCATTTCAAATTTAAAACGACCCCTTTCTCATTAGAGGAAATCATAAAAAGAACAAATATTCAATTTTCAATTGATAAAAAAGTAAAGGATTTTTCTTCTGGAATGAAACAGCGACTCAAACTCGCTCTTGCCATCTATCCCGAAAACAAATTAATTCTATTGGATGAACCTACATCAAATTTAGACCAAGAAGGTATAGAATGGTATCGTGACCAAATACAACAAAAGATAGGGACCTGTACCATAATTGTGGCCTCAAATCAACCCCATGAATATGATTTTATACCTTACACTATCAATCTAACTAACAAATATAATTTGAGTGTTAAAGCCCTATGAAAATATCAGTTTCTCAAGAGCTCACTCATTTTCGACTGAGAATAATATTTTTATCTATCCTCAACCATTATTCATGAAAATGATTTGAACCTTAATAAAGAATATATGGAATATAAACGTACATTTTTGAAAAAATCCGAGCAAATCACAAAGAGATAAATAAATAATTTTGGTAAAGACCTTTGATGAATAAAAAAATTATAGCTCTTAAGAAATTAATTTTTTTTATTTATTTTTGTGT
>NZHT01000075.1 GCA_002691385.1 Flammeovirgaceae bacterium
GCACTGATGGCATACTTATTGAACTTTGCCAAGAAACCCATGATTTCAAATAATCTGGCTAAGATAGCTAGCATTATCATCATTCACTAGTAATAGTGATTATGTATACACTATTAATAGCGAATATTTTGGCCAGAAATAGTCATTTCGGATAGTGCGTATCAATTTTATTTTTGTATTTTAAAAAAAAAGATATAAAATTAATTTACTAAAACATACAACATTTTACGGTTTAGCCGTAGGCATTATTTTTCTTTTGAGTTGTGAGGAAGAAACTATCGAAGTAGAGAAAATTGTTACTGAAATAGATACAGTGACAGTAACAATTACAGAAACTGACACAGTAACAATTACGGACGTTGACACAGTAACAGTTACAGATACTGTTTTGATTGGTTTTGCAGTTCCAGAAAAATATCTCTTTACTCGCAATGGGGATACGACTGTTTCTTATTCAGGTCAAACTACAAGGCTTAAAATGGCCAAAGAAATGGTGAATGCTCTTAAAGATGAGACAACGACAATTACCCAATTGTTAGCAATGTTTGATCATCAAGAAGGGGCAAGCGATTTTAGTGATGCTGATTTGAACGCATCCTCTAAGCAAGTAAAGAACAAAACAGGGAATAATGGAACCGCTACTGATGCTGCAGAAATAAGAAATGATATAGAGAGTTGGATGACCAACCAAGTTGATTCTGTATTCCCTGCGTGGACTGATGAAGCTCAAAAAGGCCTTGCAGGATATATTCAAGAGGCTGGTGGAGGATCCACTCGGTATGTAAATCAGAACGGCTTGGAGAATAATCAGGCTGTTAATAAAGCGCTGATTGGGGCTTTGGTTGCTGATCAGGTTTTGAATGGTTATTTAACACCAGCCAAATTAAATACTGGGACGAATGAGGCAGATCAAACTGCGGGAACTGTAGTTGAAGGTAAAAGCTATACCAATATGGAACATTATTGGGATGAAGGCTATGGTTACATTTATGGCTTGGCAGCAGATGGTACAGATCCCGTCACTACTCCTGGAAGCAATGACATATTTATGTTGAAATATATAGGTAAGGTTGATAGTGATACTGATTTTTCCGGGACTGCTAAAAAGTTATTTACTGCTTTTATAGAGGGTAGAGCCGCGGTCGTTGCAGCAGAATTTGAGGCACGAGATGCAGCTGCAAAGCGCGTTGCAAAGGAAGCTTCTTTGGTAATAGGTGTTAGAGCTGCACATTACTTGAAAGCAGGTCAATTAGG
Source organism: Flammeovirgaceae bacterium (assembly GCA_002691385.1). Lineage (GTDB taxonomy): Bacteria > Bacteroidota > Bacteroidia > Cytophagales > Cyclobacteriaceae > UBA4465. The sequence goes on from NZHT01000075.1 coordinate 1,255, forward strand.
ATTAGCAGCTGCGACTCCTGATATGGCTAGTGTTTTTCATGATCTTTCAGAAGGATTTGGCTTTGTTTACAGCCTTCAGTTTACTTTAAATTCGGAAACAAATGCTCCGTATTTTTCAAGACAAGAGGTCATGGAAATGTTAGGTAAAATCTATCCAGTTGTTGATGGTAAAAGAGGTTTTTGGGATGTCACCCAAGCTGATTTACAGGAAGCAGCAACAACTATTGCAACAGCCTTTGGGTTTACTTACGACAATGCCTAATGACACAGAACTAGGATAACATATTTTCTGTTAAAAAAAGGGGGCCCTCTCTGAAAAGGGCCCCCTTTTAATAAAAAGATAAAAATGAAAAATAATTTATTGATTCTTTGCTGTTTTGCTACCCTATTTTTGCCTTCCCTTTTTCTCTCGTGTTCTGAAGATGATAATGTTCCGTTAGATCAAGATAGCCAAGTAGAACAGGATAATTCCACTGATGATCAAATTAATGAAGATAACTCTACCACCGATTCTGTTGATACAACTGGTAGTGATGCTGGAGTAGGAGAAGAATTTTCAAGAGGTGCAATGCTTACTAATTGGGCAGATAATATTATAATTCCCTCATTTGAAAAATTTGTATCAGATATTGATTCTTTATTAATTATCGGAAACCAATTTACTGGAGATCCTAATCAAGTTAATTTAACTAAATTACGTGAGTCTTGGTTAAATGCATATTTATCATGGCAGAGGGTCGATATGTTTGATATTGGAAAGGCAGAAGAAGTTACGTTGAGAAATTATATTAATGTTTATCCTTTGGACTCAGATGGAATGACTAAATCTTTGCTTTCTGGTAATTATGACTTGGCCTCTGTAAATAGGCAAGATGAACAAGGATTTTCAGCATTGGATTATTTATTGTTTGGATTAAGTGAAGAGGATGTAGATATTATAAATTATTATACTGAAGCGGAGCAAGGAGATTTATATAAGAAATTTCTTATTGATGTAATAGAAAGAATGCAATATCTGAGTTCGTTAGTTTTACAAGATTGGAAGAATAGCTATCGAGAAGAGTTTATCGAACGTGATGGAAGTTCCGCAACGGAATCTGTAAATTCAATGGTAAATGATTACATATATTATTTTGAAAAATTTTTAAGAGCTGGTAAGATTGGAATTCCAGCTGGAGTCTTTTCTGGCAGCCCATTGTCTGATCAGGTAGAAGCTAGGTACAGTGGGGTATATTCTAAAGAATTGTTTTCTGCGGCATTAAATGCTTCTCAAGATTTCTTCAATGGAGTTTATTTTGATAAAATTGATACAGGATTCAGTTTACAAAGTTGGATAATCCACCTATCTGATTCACAAGAGACTAATAATCTTGATCAACAAATCAATGATAATTTTGATTTGGTTAGGAATCAATTAGACAACTTATCTGATAATTTCGAGACTCAAGTGGAATCTGACAATTTAAGTATGCTTCAAACATATGATATGATCCAAAAGAATGTTGTTCTTATGAAGGTAGATATGTTGCAGTTATTCGATATAAAAGTTGATTATATAGACGCTGATGGTGATTAATCTATCATATTTTTCGAAATCAATTTCGGCGGCTCCACTGGTTGTTTTCAGAATTCTTTTTGGAGTTTTAATGTTAATTAGTATTTTTCGATTCTGGCTGTTGGGATGGATTGATAAATTATACATTAAACCTATTTTTTTTTTTCTTATTATGGGTTTGAGTGGATTAAACCTTTAGGAGATTATACTTATCTCCTTTTTTTATTTGTGGCTTATCAGCGCTTTTTGTAGCGATAGGGTTTAGGTATAAGTGGTCGATTACCATTTTTTTTCTTTCTTTTACCTACATCGAGTTGATGGATAAAACTACTTATCTGAATCATTATTATTTCATTAGTATTATCAGTTTCTTGATGATTTTTTTACCTGCAGGAAATTGGTTTTCATGGGATAGTTATAAGAATCCAGCTCAATCATTTTCGAAGATTCCAGCATGGAACGTTGATGCTATTAAGTTCATGTTATTAATTGTATATTTATATGCGGGTATTGCAAAGCTNAATAGTGAATGGCTACTTGAGGCCATNCCTNTAAAAATTTGGCTTCCTCCTAAAGATGATATCCCCNTCTTAGGATTCTTTTTTCGTTATGAATGGGTTATTTATGTTTTTTCCTGGGTGGGAGCAATATTTGACTTATCTATTCCTTTTTTACTCTGGTTTCGAAAAACAAGACTTTTCGCTTTCGGGCTTGTAGTACTCTTTCATTTGCTTACCGCTTTATTATTTCCAATCGGGATGTTCCCTTATATTATGATTTTTTCAACACTTATATTCTTTACTCCTGGATTTCATGCAAAAATTCTCTCTATTATAGATAAGGCTTTAAATATTCAGTCAAAAAAAATAGGTTACCAAGATCAAAGTATCCAATTTGATATTTCTAATAAACTTCGAGCGATAGGATTTTCTATTTTTTTTATAATACAATTAATATTACCCTTCAGATACCTATTATATCCTCAAAAGCTATATTGGTCTGAGGAAGGATATCGATTCTCTTGGCGTGTTATGTTAATGGAAAAAGCTGGTTATGTGCAATTCAAAGTTGTTGACAACAGTGATAATTCTTGGTTCATAGTTGAGAATCAAAATTTTTTAACTGCCTTTCAAGAGAAACAAATGTCGACGCAGCCTGATTTTATACTTGAATATGCCCATTTTTTAGTAAAAGAGTATTCTGATAATGGCATGAAAGATCTCAGCGTATATGCCAATTCATTTGTCGCACTAAACGGAAGAAAAAGTATACCTTTTATTGATCCTAGTGTTGATCTTGCTAAGGAGACTGAATCATTCAAGCATAAGAACTGGATTTTACCTTTCAATGGCTAATTTAAGCTTTAAGTTATTAGTTCTCCTCTTATGCTATTCATCTTTAAGTGTAGCACAAATTGACTTTTCAGGTGTGGTAGTTGATGAGAAGGGTATAGTAATGGAGGGAGTTGAAATTTTACTTATTAACTCAGGGGATCGCACATCAACGAATAGATTAGGTTACTATAGTTTTCAATTGAAAAAGTCAGGAGTCTATCAAGTGGGTGGATTTGCTTTTGGATATGAAAAATTTGAACAATCAATCGAAATTAATGAAGATTTGGAGTTTAATTTTTCTTTGGTTGAGTTAACCGAGAATTTGTCTGAATTGGAATTTAGAAGTAAAGAAAAACAAGATTTTAACTTGAGAAGATTAAATCCTGTGGAGGGGATGAGTATTTATTCTGGAAAAAAGAATGAAGTTATTATGGTTGATCAACTGACTGCCAATAAGGCGAGCAATAATGCTCGTCAAGTATATGCTCAAATAGTTGGGCTTAATATTTATGAAAATGGTGATGGGGGTCTTCAACTGAACATCGGTGGTCGGGGTTTAGATCCTAATAGGTCATCTAATTTCAATACAAGGCAAAATGGCTATGACATTAGTGCAGACGTGCTTGGTTATCCTGAAAGCTATTACACACCACCTGCGGAAGCGCTAACACAAATTCAAGTAGTTAGAGGTGCAGCTTCTTTGCAATATGGCACGCAGTTTGGCGGATTAATAAATTTTAAAATGAAAAAACCTTCTTTGGATAAAAAAATTGAATTAATTACACGGCAATCGGTGGGCTCATTTAATGCAATTTCCTCATTTAATAGCTTGAGTGGAAGTCTGGGAAAGTTGAGTTACTACACCTACTACAATGGCAAAAAGAGTGATGGATTTAGACCTAATGCATCTTATTATTCTCATAATGTTTTTAGCTTTTTACAATATCAATTTAATTTAAAAACTAGTATTTCTTTAGAATATACTCATTTGAGTTATTTAGCCCAGCAAGCTGGTGGATTGAGTGATACTCAATTTAATATTGATTATCGATTTAGTAATCGAACACGTAATTGGTTTGATATTAATTGGAATCTAGCAGCCTTAAAATTCAATCATTCATTTTCCAATAAAGTGAAAATAGAGGCAACCTTTTTTGGTTTACTTGCAGATAGAAAATCTCTTGGTTACAGAGGTAACCCTATTAACTTGAATAATAATCCTATTTCTGAAGAAGATTATCTTGATGAAAATGGAAATTTTATTTTTAATAGAGATTTAATTTTTGGGACTTTCAAGAATTACGGGGCGGAATTAAGACTCTTATCACCTTATAAGATTAAAAACAAAGATGTAATATTTTTATTGGGGAGCAAATTTTATCGTTCTCAAAATACCTCTAGACAAGGTCCGGGGACTAAGGGCAGAAATGCCAATTTTACTTTTCAGAATGAATTATATCCTGATTATTCAAATCAATCTGATTTTAAATTCCCAAATTTAAATATTGCATTTTTTGGTGAGAATATCTTTTTCATCAATGATAAATTATCCATAACTCCGGGGTTTAGATTTGAACATATACTCACAGAGAGTAATGGATTTTACAAACAAATTACATTTAATCTTGCTCAAAAACCAATAAGCAATGTTGAATTCAGGGATGATCGTACATTTGATCGTTCTATCTTTTTGCTTGGTTTAGGTGTAAGTTATTTAATGAATATTAATAATGAATGGTATGCAAATTTTTCTCAAAATTATCGATCTGTGACCTTTAGTGACATACGCACAACAAGTCCTACTTTTATCGTTGACCCTGACATTACCGATGAACGCGGTTTTACGATAGATCTGGGTTTACGAAGTTTAGATCAAAAAATAGTCAGCTATGATTTGAGTGTATTTGGATTGTTTTATGATGACCGCATCGGAATTATTTTGGATGATCGTGCTAATAGGGTTAGAAAAAATATTGGGACAGCATTTATTTATGGGCTTGAAATATTTGGCGAAATCAATTTAATCGAAGTAATGAAAAGTAAAGCAAGAGAAGTTAGGGCAGGTATTTTCATCAATACTGCCATTACTAAATCGAGTTATTTGAGTTCTGAGGAAAATAATGTTGAAGGGAAAGAAGTTGAATTTATACCTAAGCTTAATTTTAAAACAGGTATTAATTTTGGTTATAAAAATTTCACGGGAAGTTTGCAATGGATTTACCTTAGTGAACAATACACAGATGTTGAAAATTCATCTATAGCTCCTGAAGGGGATAGGAGAAATGGATTAATTGGACAAATTCCTACTTATGATGTAATGGATTTATCTTTTGCTTACACCATTGGTAGATTTAAATTGGAGGCAGGAATAAATAATTTTCTTGATGAAAGATATTTTACTCGAAGAGCTACTTCCTACCCAGGTCCTGGTATTATACCATCAGACAGCCGTAGTTTTTACACAACCCTTCAAGTTAAATTTTAATTAATTTTCTTAAATGTCACCTTAATAACTCAAAACGGACTTTTTTTATAAAAGAAAGTGTAATACCAAAAGAGTACCAATTAGTGATCTACGGTTTGGTTAGATCATCCTCATTCTTTCTCTTCTTCCTCAACTCCAAGATTTATGAGATGAATAAAACCAGTCTTCAAATCGAGATGTAAAAGGAAATTATATCGCTCATTTAATTAGTTAAGTGTTCAATTTTGGTGTGAAAAAAACTAATGAATCAGTTCACTCATTTCATAATTTAAAAAACATATCATTTATTGGACTATTTAGTTCATAATGATACCGGATGGGAATGAACAGAATTCAGAAATTATAAATTAATCTATTGTTACTTTACTTCCCCACCAGTCCGAATTGGGCATGAAATGTTTTGAAAATAATTTTTTACGATCATTTTCAAGTTTAGGCAATAAATTATCTACAATCTTTTTTTTCCTCGCATAATTATAATCGGGATCATAATCAGGATCTTTAATTGGAAATTTAGATCCAACTTTTATTAACCAATTTGATAACTCATTATATAAGGCAAGAGTTTTTTCTGGATGTTTTGAAGAAAGATCAAATTGTTCATATGAATCGATTTTTAGGTTATATAGTTCATTATGATCATCCTCCCAATAATGAATCATTTTCCATTTATCTTTTTGTATTATTGAGCTTGGTTGACCTCCTTGATTGCCATAGTGTGGATAATGCCAAAAAAAAGGTCTAGTTGTTAAATGCCCTCCTGAAAATACTTTTTTGAGGCTTATTCCATCTAAATGCTGATCAGGAATTAGATCAATTCCAGCCATATCAAGTATTGTTGGATAAAAATCAGTATTTATCACAGGATAACTAATTTTTCTATTATTACCTTTAAGCCAAGGGATATAAATTAAAAATGGACATTTTATTCCTCCCTCCCATTGATGACCTTTCCCTCCTTTAAGAGGTAAATTGGATGTTGAAAAATCATCACCAGATACAACGCCACCATTATCTGATGTAAAAATTATAATTGTATTTTGCTCCAAATCTAAATTTTCTAAAGATTTTAAAACTAATCCTATTGCCTCATCCATTGATTCAATTAGGCCAGCATAGATTGGATTATCCTGTACCTTTCTTATAGGTAATATTGCATCCATTGAAAACCCATTAGCTTCTAAACCGTTTTCAAGGGCTTTTTTTCGATATTTTTCCCATTTTTCATTGCTAGTCTGTAGTGGTGCATGGACAGCATAAAATGATAGAAATGCAAAAAAAGGAGAATTTTTATTATTTTTTATAAAATTTGCAGTTTCGATTGCAAGACGCATTGGTAGATTTTCACCTGGAATTTTATTTTCTACTTTTGGATTATTCCAAGGAGAGTAATAACCACCTATAGGACTTCCTTTCTCCCAACCCCCAACATTAATATCAAATCCATGATTTTCAGGATATGATCCAACACCTCCAAGATGCCATTTACCCGCAAAAAATGTTTTATAACCATTAATTTTTAATGCTTCAGGGATTATAATTTCATCCTGTAAAAGTTGATGATTGTAATTTGCAGGTAATAATTTATCAAATCTTTTTAATTTTCTCCACGCTTTGCCAGATGCAGCTCCAATCCAATCTGTGATACCATGTCTGGCAGTAAATTTTCCAGTCATTATGCTTGCTCTTGATGGACTACAAACCCTACTTGCGGAATATCCATTAGTGAAAATAAATCCTTTTTTCGCAAGCCTGTCTAAGTTAGGTGTCTCATAAAATTTACTACCAGTGTAGCCTAAATCAAAAGCACCTAAATCATCAGCCAATATGAACAGAATATTTGGCTGCTTATTGTCATTTTCTACTGAGGATTTACAACTTATAAACGTTGTAAAAATCACATATACTAAAGTTATTTTCACCAAATTGTATATTTCATTTCTATCCATTTCAATGTTATTTTGAAAATTTATTTTTGATGGTAGTTAATTTTATTGTAAAAACAAAAAAAGAATTTGGCGAAACTATAAAAATGATCCCATTTCATAAAGTAAAATTATTTTAATAGTAAGGAGTATCATAGAGAAAATGGAATTGTTTGCATTTTTTTATTGGTTAAGAAAGGTGTCATTGCTTACTTCACTTTTTATGATAATAAGGAGTACCGAGAGTCAGAGATGAATAATATTAGCGAATAATAATTTCCTCACCAAAGTCATAAATTTTTATAAATCCAATTTAAATAATTAGATTGTAGAATGAATGAGAAACATAATTCAGGCTGCGAATGTTGTAGCGATAAAAAGACACCTTTAGCTAAATTTAGTAGAAATGTGAGAGTTTCAGTGAAGTATTCTGATGGAATGGTTAAAAAGGAAGTTAAATATAAGTTGGTTGAGGATGACCTTAAATCAAACCAATGTATTTTGGTAGATTAAATTTCCATCGCCATTATTATTCGCAAGGAATTTAAGGATATGTAAGAAATTGTAATATTATGTTTTTGAATCATAGTTTACTTTTTTTCGAATTTAGTTTTGAATTTCAAGCATCAATGACTTTTGATCCTTGTATGACTTATCTATTTCATGCTTTTTCCTGAATTCTTCAACAATAAATTGATAGAAAAACTTCGAATTCTGACTAAATGAATGGCTGCCACCGCTGCTCTTAAAATCAATTTGATTGTGATCCTATACATTATCTAATACAAAGATTAAAAGTCACAAATAAATTAATCGAGAATTACATTTTTTTTTGTTCATAACATTTCTCCAATTAGTCTTCAATGAAAAAAGGAAGTTTTTATATTTTCAACTATTCAAATAATAATTTTTGTTAGGCATACATATTTCTTAAAGAATTCTTTTTCAGTAAAAAGATGTTTTTATCAGCCATAACGTTTAATAGATTACTTCCATTGTGAGTGGAATTCATCTCTAAAGAAATAAAGAATTATAAGAGTCATGACGTTTTTGCGATTAATGAATTTTTTTGAACAAAGCTATTCTTAAAGAAAATATTATTATCAACTTAAATTATCTCCTGTAAGGCTTATCATTTTTAGTTTAAGCTTTTCACCAAATAGTGTCAACTTTATTTGGGAGTTAATGGTAAGAAAGTTATATTCAATATGAATATTTTTAGTCTATTCATGCTTGTGTGGATCAATATTTAAAACAGTGGTATTAAAAATTCTATAAAATCTTAAAAAATGAATCCTTTTTATATCTTATTAATTTTGATTTTACTTTCATCATC
>NZHT01000076.1 GCA_002691385.1 Flammeovirgaceae bacterium
AAATATCCCAATTTTAGAAAATTTATTTTTGAAACTACAAATCAAAAAATAAATGAGCTCTTGTCCACATTTGATAGCATTTCATTTATGAAGATGAGCGACAGGTTGTATAAGTATTTGGTCGATTTAAAGAATGCTTCAGGCTCTTCTACTATCAGCAAAAGTCATCAGCAAATAGCCAACGAGATGAACACTTCTCGCGTGGTGATTTCAAGACTCATGAAGCATCTATCTAGTACTCGACAAATTCGTCAAGAGCGTAATAGAGTAGAATTACTTTAATTAATACTTTTGCTTTTATCAAGCATTTCTTTTTGCACGGATTACCCTTACCCCTAAAGTTAGTCTGAATGGTCAGAAAGCCAACTTTGCAATTGTTGCCAGCCACCTGCATTAACACATTCTATATTCATAGATTGAAGATATTCAGAAGCCTGCTCACTGCGATGCCCACTTAAGCAGCACAGTAAGAAAGGTTGTTCAATACTTTTAAACTCATCAATTCTATTTACTACTTCATTGAGTGGTATATTTACCGAAGAGCTAACATGACCTTCTCGGAACTCTTCATTAGAACGTACATCTATAATGATTGATCCTGACTTTATTAAGTCTTGAATCTCTTTCATAAGTTATTTTTTATAAAAATAATAGCATAATCACAGCAATAAATTAAAATCATATAAGCACTATTCATTGGCTCGGAATCATAATCACAGGTAAATTAAGCGCTTTATACAACTTGTTGAATTCCTCCATGTCGTTATTGATGATTTGATCTTTTGTTTGCTGAAGCAACGCCCATTGCTCCTTGAGATCACTGAACCTGTCTTTAGCACCTGAAGTCAATATTGGATCTGCACTGTCTACATAATCCTTCAAATTCATCCATTGAGCATTTAACTGATTGTGAAAATTTATTACGTCTTGAAAGGTCTTTTGATCAGGTTGAATCAGGGCTAATTCCCAGGTATCTATCTGAGAGATAATTTCTTCTCCCAATTCAATAATTTCTTCGGCGGCAGCCCTGTTCACTAGCATAGACTCATAATGCATTATTTGAGATTTCACAGAACGTAGGTCATTAACCGCTTCGTGAATCTCTTTGATCGCCTGCTCAATTGAAAGCAACATCTCTTGTTGTAAATTGTAATCCACTAGAGTAGCCTGAATTCTTGGATCTGCCAATATTTCAACGGTGGCCTCTACTGAATCCTGATCTAAAATCAATCTCAAGGTATACGTTCCAGGAGCTACATGTCCTCCAGAATATTTTCCATATATAAAGACTTTATCAATGGAAGGGACTGGCGCTCTTGTAAAGTCCCATACAACTCTATTTACACCACGATCAGCAGATAATAATACGGGTTTTTTGGGACCTCCAGGCCAACTCTCAAATGTGTCTATGTCCTGATTTGAAAGAATTCTTATTGTTTCTCCAGAACTATTGATCACTTTTAAACGTAAAGAGGCACTATCCTTTTTTTCTGATAGATAATAATCTATCAAAACACCCGATTTTGGGTTTTGACCTAGACCAGGTCTTGGTTCATCCGTCGATCCTCCAAATATTCGATATGTTTTTTTAGGTTGAAATAGCATCAATTCCTTTTCAAACTTTCCTTTTGAGCCCTGAAAAGCTCCTAAATCATCTAAAATCCAAAAAGACCGACCCGCCGTCGCTGCAACCAAATCATTGTCTTGGATGGTCAAATCGTTGATCGGTACAATGGGTAAATTGAGCTGTATTTTTTGCCAAAAAACACCTCCATTAAACGAAATAAATAACCCTGCTTCTGTTCCCGCATAAAGCAATCCTTCTACTTTCTTATCTTCTCTTACAACTCTCACAATCGTTTGATTATCAATGCCATCAACTCGTTTTACCCAGCTCACACCATAATCCGAAGTTTTATAAATCATTGGTTTTAAATTGTTGAATTTATAAGCTATCACAGTTATATAGGCTGTAGCAGGGTCATGGGGGGAAACTTCAATCGAATTGACAATCGCCTCAGGTAAGTCTTTAGGAGTAACATTAACCCAATTAATGCCGCCATCACGAGTGAGGTGAACCAATCCATCATCAGAACCTGCCCATAAAACTGCTTTTTCATGTGGTGATTCTGTCAAATACATAATGGTATTATAATTTTCTCCACCCGCAGCTTCGTTGGTGTAAGGACCCCCACCAGGTCCTTGATGTGCTTTATTATTCCTCGTTAAATCAGGACTGATCACCTTCCAATTAATTCCTTCATCAAGGGTCTTAAATACCACATTTCCCGCATGATAAATTACCGAGCGATCATGAGAAGAACTTATAATAGGTGCATTCCAGTTAAATCTATATTTAAAATCTTTAGGCACATTTCCTAGACTCAATTCTGGATACTCTTTTATTGGTTTTGAGGTTGCTGTTGATCTTGACCATCGATCAATTATCCCCTGATAGCAACCTCCAAAAACCGTTTCAGGATCATTCGGGTCAAAAGCTAAATAAGCACTCTCACATCCAGCGACCGAATACCAATCCTTCCATGTAATGCCCCGACCATTCGTTCTACTTGCAATTCCAATAGCAGAATTATCTTGCTGACCTCCGTACACATGGTATGGAACCTTATTATCTGTAATTACGCGGTAAAACTGAGCGGTAGGTTGTTGATCTTGTCGTGTCCAACTCTCGCCACCGTTGAAAGTAATATTGGCACCCCCATCATTGGAATTAATCATGTTTTGAGAGTTCAAAGGATTGATCCATAAATGATGATTATCTCCGTGGGGAACAGGTATTGATTTAAAAGTCTTTCCTTTATCAATAGATTTGAGTACCGGAGCGTTCAATACATAAACGACATTCTCATTAGAAGGATCTGTGAATATTTCCATATAATACCACGACCTGGCTATAGTTACCCGATCATTACTAGTTTGCTTCCAGCTTTTACCTGCATTATCAGATCTGTAAACACCTCCTTTAGTTCCCGCAGCTTCAATAACAGCAAAGACCAAATCTCCATTTGCCCTTGACACAGATATCCCTGATTTGCCAAATTCCTGGGGGAGTCCTTCACTCATGGAGTCCCAGGTTTCCCCCATATCTGTAGACTTATACAAACCTGATCCTGCTCCTCCTGATTCCATCGTCCAAGGATACCTAATGTGCTGCCACATACTTGCATAAAGTATACGCGGATTATTCATATCCATACTAAGAGATGATGCACCTACATTCTCAGCAATAAAAAGTTTTTTAATCCAACTTTGTCCACCATCTATAGATTTATAGATACCCCTTTCTTTAGTCGGTCCGTGCTGAGCACCTTGTGCAGCAACAAATACAATATCCGGGTTAGTAGGATGAATAATGACATCTGATATTGTCATTGTACCATCTAAACCTACATGATTCCAGGTTTTTCCAGCATCGGTAGACTTGTATACTCCATTACCATGAGAAGTCATGACTCCTCTAACCGCATGTTCTCCCATGCCTACATAAACAACATTTGGATCTGACTCTGATACACTTATAGCTCCAACTGAACCCAATTCAAAAAAACTATCAGATATATTCTTCCATGTTTGCCCTGCATCTGATGTTTTCCAAACTCCTCCTCCAGTGTTGCCCATATAATAAGTCATGGGATCTCCAACCACTCCAGAGGAAGTGACACTTCTTCCTCCTCGAAAAGGCCCTATATTTCTCCATTTTAGCCCCGAAAACAATTCAGCCTCAACAGGACTTTCAGCAACCTGAGGAGCTTTCTTCCTTTTTTGCGCAAAAACCATAAGAGGAAGCACAAGACTCGTTAAAAAAATTAATCGAAGGTTATTCATTGCAATATTATTTTAATTAAAAAAATGGTTTTAATATCCGGGTATTTGCATGACTGCATTTTGCATCATTCTGGAAGGACCCATCCAAAACATACGGTATTGCGTATTATCAATCAAATAAACAATTTTTCCCCTACCCATGTTTACCACTCCGGCAAAAGTATTCTCAGCCAAATGGCTGAGGTTTTCCGGAGAAATGTAACCGGCTACGTTAAGCTGATTCAATTTGCTATAACTACCCACAGTTTCCAATGCGACATTAGGCACCAATGCATCAGTACCAAATTTCAAAGTATAAAGCTCCGCCTTAAGTCCAAAGGCAAGGGGGTGAGTGATATCTATTTTGGCATTCAAAGCAGTCCCTGGTATTCTTTTTTTACCCTCATATGCTGTTCTCTGATCATAGGTCAAAGATCTGGCCATTAAACTCGAATCTTTCGGATATTTTTTCATTGATATCTCTGTAAAGTCGGAAAATTCCTTAGTAAAAAATGATGCTGCTCCCTCAGTGGCAATAAGTGTTCCTCCCTCATTTACCCAATCCTTAATCTGATCCAATGATTCTTTTTCGAATAACTCAGACAAACCACTCCCACCATTAGGCAAAATGAGTACATCATAATCTTTTAAATCAACACCCCTTGATCTGCTTCCAAATTTTGGGAAACTACTTTGCTGAAGCATGGTCGCTTTGATGCGATCAATTGGAAGGCCCGTTTGCCAATCAAATAAAAAATAAATTTGCCCAGCCGTATAAGTGCTAAACGGTGGTTCAACCATTAAGGCCACATTAGGTTGCTTTATGGGTACATTTCTACTATTTGCTAAATCCATACCTGTGATAACACGACCACTGTTGAATCCAATAATCTCAACTCCTGCCTTTTGAGCTATTTCTTTAATCTCCTGATCCATTTCATCTTTGTGATCCAAGTTTCTACCTCGTAGTAAAATCAGACTACCTGCAGGAAACGTTTGATCCCCCATATAAAAAGGCTCAAATGCAGAACGTACGTTGTATTTTTTAGCCCATAGCTGTGCCAGTGCTTGGGGAGCATTGCGCTGACTCCAGTCAATTACATAGGCATATTGAGCACTGCTGTTGATCACCGAACCCTTAAATACAACTTCTTGACTAATCTGCTTAGTCTTAGCCGTGTATCCTCCTACTGTGGAATAAGCCTCTAAATTATACGCCAATGGGGCTGACCACGTGGCCATATCATACATGACTGAATCTTCAATCTCCAAATTACGAGCCATAATCGTATTGATTAATAAATGTTTAGATTGTAAAGTAGTTACGATATAAGTTCCCTTATTAAATACTTTTTTTGAGGTCCGTCCTGACCTATAATCTTGGGCAGCTGTAATCTGAAAATCATCAAGAGCCTGTTCGACTTTAATTCCATTTCGAATCAGTATGTTGACCAAGTCATTACTATAAACTTCTTGATCACTAAAAAAATAAGCTTTGATCTTAGATTTGCTGCTGGCAGGATTTAATGCCTTTTTACTATAATTAAGTAATTTTTCACGATGTAAAACTGCTGTTTTGATGGTTGCAATAGAGGTGGTGTAGTGATCAAATATCCTTTGTCGAAGTGTAAGATTCACGCCATCTTCAGTTCTTACAATTCGGCCCCCTGCAGACCCCCCGCCCTGTTCAGTCAGCATACCTATAGCCCCCATAACACTCGGATAACTTGAGCCATATCCCGGATAAAAGAAATCAAAACGATCACGTGTAAAATAATTGATCTGATGCTTATCAAATTGAGCAATGTTTGCATCCCCAAAAACTTTAGACCATCTCTCATAAGAATCTGGAAGCAATTGGTTTCTAGGTGTGGTACCTGGCGCGGTAAAATAATTATTATTATAACCTTGCTCATGATAATCAACATGAACTTGCGGAAGCCATTTTTGATACTCTTCGGATAATCCTCTAGCCTCTGGATGTACTTGCCAGACCCAATCTCTATTGAGATCAAACCAATAATGATTGGTTCTTCCTCCTGGCCAATTTTCAATGTGTTCAATATCCTGTGGCTCCTTGCTTGATCTTTTTAATCTTTTCATAGATTTATACCAATAGACATAACGATCACGACCATCAGGATTAATACAAATGTACATGATGATTACTGAGTTTTTGAGTACTCCTTTCGTTTCATCATCTTGAGCAGCAGCCATACGGTAGGCTACCTGCATCGCAGCTTCGGTTGATGAAGCTTCATTCCCGTGTATGTTGTAACTAAAAGAAGTGAAAGTAGGTTGATCTTTCAGAAGTGATTTGTCAACTTTAGCTTCTTGCAGGATTTGCATATGCTTAAACTTAATATCATCAATATTTTTTATATTTTCTTCTGAAGAGATGACTAAATTAATCAAAGGTCGGCCCTCATAAGTCTTTCCGTACTCATTATATAAAACACGTTCAGAGGATGCTGATAAGGCTTTGAAATAAGATACGACATCGGCGTATAAAGTAAAAGAAGAACCTAATTCATAAGTTAAAACCTTTTTTGGGCTCGGTATTTTTTCATTAATTTCAAGCTCTGGCTCAAAAGAAAATCGCTTTTTATCTACAACATTAGGTTGGGCACTAGCCATGAAAAATGTCAAAAATCCAATGATTGATAATATATAAATTTGCATACTGCTTATTTGAAAATATGAGAAGTTGATATCACAAAAGAAAATCTAATTTAATGAGCACCTATGAAAATACCTTTTGAACTTATATAAACGGTAATGTGTCTTAAAAAAGATAAATAAGTTAATTTTAAATAATCCTTTTCTTGATCCTCTATGATAAAATAGAGACCTATAAATAAATAGTATTGCTACAACTTTCGTGCCCAGATGTTTCGGAATCTCACTGGATTTCCATGATCTTGTAACAGAATAGGTAATTTTTCAGGATGTTTAACATAGTAGGATTGGCCTATATAACAGGTCGGCCCCAATAACGAAACATTATTCTGAATCAGCACACCATTATGCAAGACGGTTATTCTTGCTGGGTTAAGTATTTCGCCACTTTCAGAAAACTTTGGTGCACTAAAAATAATGTCATATACCTGCCAATTTCCAGGTGGTTTTGTAGCGTTTACCAAGGGAATATATTGCTTATAAATAGCACCAGCTTGACCGTTACTATAAGTTTCATTATCGAAGGAATTCAATATTTGAATTTCATAAAGTCCCATGAAAAAAAGTCCGCTGTTACTGTAATCTTGGCCTCTTTTAGTAGCATCTTTTGGAGTCAACCATTCAATGTGTAGCTGAACATCACCAAAAAGTTCTTTGGTCACCAAATGCCCCGTCCCAGGCACCACTACTAGGGCTCCATTTTCTAATTTCCAATCTGCTGGACGTGTAACGTAGGGGCCTCCTTTTAGTAAAGGTAAGCGTTCATGATATTCTGCCATGCTTCCGCTATACTCAAAAAATGGCTTTTGCCATTCGTCCAACGAAGAACCATCAAAAAGAACAATGGCATCCGAAGGAGGTCCAGCCTCTTTTCCTGGAGTCACACGATCTAAATCTCGATGCAATTCTGTTGCTTTAGCTCTTATTTGTTGAAGCTGTTCTGCAGAGAGGATAGCACTTTCTTTTTTTTGGGCATTAAGCTCACTGAAAAAAAAGATCGCAAAAATAATTAAACATATTTTCCCCATTATTTAAGTCATAAATTAATAATCAAGACGTTTGACTCTGGTAAGAGCAAGATCATTATAAATTATATCATACAAAAGTTAAACCTAATTATTTTTCAATATTTCTGTTGCTCGTTCGGTAGAAATTTGAGAAATGGATAAAAGCTAAGCAAAATCCAGACACATACTTATTGGTCAATCGTAGTTATTATTGATTAAAAGTCAATTCTTTAATGTGCGAATCTCTTGCGCTAGTTGATGTACCGCCATAGCATAAAGTGGACTATGATTGTAGCGAGTAATAACATAAAAATTATGGAAGCCCATCCAATATTCCTTTGAAGTTTCGTTGTCTAATTCGATAATTGAAACCAAATCTGTGAGAATTTGATCTTCAAATTGATACCCCTTATCCATAAAATATTGAAGCGTATTTTTAGGTTTAATGTACTTTGTACTTAAAGCAACTGCACCATTAATTTTGTGAGCCGGAATAGCTACTTTTCCACCATTTTTCCATTTGTGCACCTTTAAATAATTTGCGGCACTCGTTATTGCATCATCTACATTATTTACTAGGTCGCAACCTCTAGATTCATCAAAACTTTTGGCATATGCACGGTAACTACTCGGCATGAATTGACAATACCCAATGGCTCCTGCATAAGATCCTTCAGCATTGTATAAATCTAAATTTTGAGTTGTAGACAAAGTAATAAACTCACCCAATTCCTTAGTAAAGAAAGTCGCTCTTTTAGGATATGCAAAAGCCAAAGTATATAAAGCATCCAATACCTTATATCCACCTTTTTTCTCGCCATAGTAAGTCTCAACTCCTAAAATGGCCACCAAATATTCGATTTCGACACCCGAATCTCTGCTTACCGAATTCAAGGTGCTTTCATGATCATTCCAGAAGATCACCCCTTTAGTTATTCTTTCATTAGTAAGGAATATGTTTCTATACCTTTTCCAGGAAATACCCTCTGCTGGGCGAGTGATTCGTTCAATAATTTCTGGAATATACTTCGCGCTGTCTAAGATAGATTTTACTGTTTCGGCTTTTACATTCTGGGTCTTTGAATAATTTAAAACAAAACGAGAAACCTTACTTTTGTCTATCTGACCCAAAGTTTTAAAAAAAAGGACCCAAAGACAAATCACAAAACAACTAATTCTTTTCATGATGATTTTAATGTTATTTTTACAAAAAAAGTGATTTTTTAATAATCATTGAAGAAATAATAAGTGTAAATTAAACAATATGAAAAAAGCAGAAATCCACACCCAAAAGGGTATCATGAAAATTGAGTTTTATGAGCAAGATGCACCGAACACCGTCCAAAATTTTATCGATCTAGCCGAGAAAGGGTTTTATGATGGTCTTACTTTTCATCGTGTCATTCCCAATTTTGTCATTCAGGGTGGATGTCCAGACGGAACTGGTGCCGGAGGACCAGGATATGTCATTAATTGTGAGTTGTTAGGAAATAATCAATATCATGATAAAGGTGTTCTTTCGATGGCTCATGCTGGAAAAAACACCGGCGGCTCACAATTTTTTATCTGCCACGGCCGAACCAATACGGCACACCTCGATAGAAAACATACTTGTTTTGGTAAAGTAATTGAGGGTTTAACAGTCATCGATATGATTAAGGAAGGTGATGCGATGGATAAAGTGGTGATTACTGATTAATACCTAAAAATTTATTCCCAATATGACAGTCATCCTGGTAATAAATTCTTTAACCCAATAATATTTAAGATGGAAACCTCGAAGGTATCAACACGTGATGGGATCGTCTTATATGTCGAGACCATGACGATAGACCACCCTATTGGTATGGTTTGTATTATTCATGGCTTTGGCGAGCATATCGGCAGATACCGACACGTGATGCAATCACTCAATGATTCAAAATTTAACGCCTACGGAATTGATCTTAGAGGGCATGGAAAGTCTGATGGCTTAAAGGGTCATGCGCCTGATTTGATAAGTTTAATCAATGATATAGAAGAATTTCTAAAAGTAATTCGAGTTGAACATCTGTATTTACCATTATTTCTTTTCGGACATAGTATGGGAGGAAATCTAGTACTTAATTACGTATTGAGAGATAAATCTAAGGAGTTATCTGGTTTCATAGTTTCTGCTCCTTGGATTAAATTAGCGTTTGCACCGCCACGCTGGAAAGAAAAATTAGGACACTTAATGGCGTGCATTGCCCCTAAAATGAGGCTGTTTAATGAACTCAATAGTATGTATCTGAGTAAGGACCCCGAAGTATCAAGGCAATACGACCATGATCCTTTGGTTAATTTTAAAATCTCTGCAGGTCTGTTCTCTGCTATTAACTATGGTGCTGAATATCTGATCAAACATCAGAATGAAATCAAATTAAGTGGTTTTGTTTTCCATGGCAAATCAGATGCAATCATTGATTATAAGGCTACCATGAAGTTGGCCCTAGATAATCCCGATTACATAAAATGGAAATTATGGGAGGGTATTTTTCACGAAGCGCACAATGACTTAGAACAAAAAGAAGTTATAAAAGAATGGATTGACTGGATGATCCTCAAGATCAAAGTATCAAATTCTAACTAAAAGCCAAAGAAGATTACTGTGTAATTCTAGTTCTACTGAAAAGTATCGACTTAGGCAAGTTAACTCATTTTAGTACTAAGTACTATTTGATAGCTAGGGCCACAATCCTTGTTAATAACTTGCAATCAATCATAATTGGTTAAATTAGTGGCATTATGAAAAAAATAAATGGTGTAATTCGAGCTTGGTGTACTTACGATCTTGCAAATTCAGTATACAACCTTGTAATCAACACAGCAATTTTTCCCATTTATTACACAGCTATTACGAGTCTAAATAATGAAGACAAAGTAGACTTTTTTGGATTTGAAATGGTCAATTCCGTTTTGTATAGTTATGCTATTTCACTATCCTATCTTATTTCTGCTTTGTTACTCCCCATATTATCAGGTATCGCAGATTATACAGGTGAAAAAAAGAAGTATTTAAAAATTTTCACCTATTTGGGTGCCTTTGCCTGCATCGGATTGGTTTTTTTTACTGATGAAAATGCCCTTGAGTGGGGTATCTTCTGTGTTGTATTGGCCTCCGTAGGGTACAGTTCCGGATTAGTTTTTTATGATGCTTATCTTCCTGAAATAGCACCGAAAGATATGACTGATCGAATCAGTGCTAAAGGTTACTCCTATGGCTATGCAGGGAGCGTTGTTCTCCTTTTGATAAGTATTTTAATTACCCAAAAATATGAAATGTTTGGATTTTTAGATGTCGGAGAAGCCACACGATTCGTCTTTGTCTTGGTAGGTATTTGGTGGATTGGATTCGCACAAATTCCTTTTAAATGGTTACCAAACAATCATTCTCATCGGAAAATACATCGACATATTCTTAGAAATGGATATGGAGAGCTGAGAAAAGTTTTTTGGGATTTAAAAGAATTGAAAAACATGAAGATCTATTTAATAGCCTATTTTTTCTACAATATGGGAGTTCAGGCTATCATGCTACTGGCGGTATTATTTGGTACAAAAGAACTTGCCTTGACGCCAGCTCAACTCATACCAGCCATCATCATCATTCAATTCATTGCTATTTTAGGTGCGATTCTCTTCGCTCGACTTTCCGACTATAAGGGCAACATATTTTCACTGACCAGCATGATTTTAATTTGGATAGGCATCTGTCTTTATGGATATACCGTTACCACGGTGGATCAATTTTATATTATCACAGCTATGGTTGGATTAGTCATGGGTGGTATCCAATCTTTATCAAGAGCTACATTCTCAAAGCTCATCCCATTCGATCACTCTGAAAAACATACCTCTTATTTCTCCTTTTATGATGTCACCTTCTACATTAGTGTAGTTTTAGGCACATTTATCTACGGTCTAATCGAACAAATTACAGGAAGTATGAGAAACAGCACCTTAGCTTTGGGTTTGTTTTTTATCATTGGCTTAGCTTTTCTTGTTTTTATTAAAATGCCAAATGAAAAATCTCAAACTTGCAAAACTTAATCTCCCTGACATAAATCCAACAATCTTCTGGCGAGATAATGTGACTTACATTAAGGATGAAATCCGTAAAAAAGAACTCGTGCTTACTCCTGAGGAATGGGTGCGACAACATTTTTTGCACCTTCTTATAAAAAACCTCAATTATCCAAAAGCCTTAATCAATATCGAAAAAGGTCATCAATATCTGCAACAACAAAAAAGGACTGATATCCACATATACGATCGAACAGGTTCTATCTATCTTTTGGTTGAATGTAAGGCCCCGAATGTTAAATTATCAGCTAATACCCTCCAACAGATCAGCGGCTACGACGCTGCATTAGACGCTCGACACCTAGCAATTACAAATGGCATGAAGCATTATGTATGGAAAAAAACACTTATAAATAACAAATATGAACAACTGTCTGAATTTCCGTTGTTCACCTAAAGCAATAGATCTAAATTACCCATTTCATAATTAAACGCCTCAGCGACTCCAGAATAAACAATTTTTCCATCAATGATATTTAACCCTTTTTTTAATTCATTATTTGACTTGCAACCTTTTTTCCAGCCTAAATCCGCCAATATTAAGGCATATGGCAGGGTTGCGTTGGTCAATGATAAAGTAGATGTATAAGGTACTGCTCCGGGCATATTAGCTACGCAATAATGTACAACGTCATCAATAATATAAGTTGGATCCTCATGAGTGGTCGGTTTACAAGTTTCAATACATCCTCCTTGATCAACGGCAACATCAACCAGTACCGTTCCTGATTGCATATCTTTAAGCATATCATGCGTAATGAGATGGGGTGCTTTGGCTCCTGGAATTAAAACGCCTCCTACAATGAGATCACATCTACCTATGATGTTTCGTATATTATATTCACTACTCATACAAGTATTGACATTAGCTGGCATGATCTCATCTAAATACCTTAAGCGAGACAAATTCACATCCATAATAGTGACATCTGAACCCATACCGGCAGCAATCTTTGCGGCATTCATTCCCACAATACCACCTCCCAAGATAAGAACTCTTGCAGGAGGAACACCAGGCACCCCTCCCAAAAGAACTCCTCTCCCCTTGAAAGGCTTTTCCAAATATTTAGCTCCTTCCTGAATAGACATTCTACCAGCTACCTCTGACATGGGAATGAGCAAAGGCAAAGACTTATCTGCCTTTTCTACCGTTTCATAAGAAAGGCATACAGATCGGCTTGCCATCATTGCATCAGTCAATGGCTTTGATGAGGCAAAATGAAAATAGGTGAATACCAATTGATCTTTCTGAATTAATGCATACTCTGATTCAATAGGTTCCTTGACCTTCATAATCATTTCAGCAATTTCATAAATTTCTGACGCCTGAGATAATATTTTTGCTCCGGCATCAAGATATTCTTTATTTAAAAATCCACTACCTGTACCTGCATTAGACTGAACATAAACCTCATGCCCTTTTTTACTCAATTCTTTTGCCCCACTAGGAGTCAAAGCTACCCTACTTTCATTATTTTTTATTTCAGAAGGAATCCCAATTATCATGATTAAATCATTTAGAACATATCGATTTTAAGGTAAATATAAGTTGGTAATTGAAAATAAAAAATAGTGCCTTTTATTAAAATTTATATAGGAAAATAAACAAAATGAAGAATCAAAATTCGCATCTAATTTATATGGGATTCTCAAAATAAAATGAACTTTAATTTTGTTAGAAGGTCTTATTTATTTTAAAAAAAACCCTGACTGACTGTGACACATCAGATTATAGTGATTTATTATTATCTTGCGGATGATTCAATGTTGCTCCTTCGCTCGAGGTAAATATGAGTTCAAACTCAAACAAAACAATAATTTCCCCCAAAGATAAAATCTTAGAAGATTATCTCTTAGCTGTTCAAAGTAGAGAAATTAGTTTACTAGGAAGAAAAGAAGTCTTCATGGGAAAAGCTAAATTTGGAATATTTGGCGATGGGAAAGAAATTGCTCAAATAGTTTTTTCCAAAATGTTCAAAAAAGGGGATTGGAGATCAGGCTATTATAGAGATCAAACCTTAATGATGGCATTGGGATTGTTGACTCCTGAGCAGTTCTTTGCCCAACTTTATGCTCATGCAGACATACAATTTGAGCCGTCTTCTGGAGGACGCATGATGAACAGCCATTATGGTACGCGATCCCTCGATCCCTCAGGCCAATGGAAAAACTTGACCGATCAGATAAATTCAAGTTCTGACATATCGCCCACAGCATCACAAATGCCCCGCTTACTGGGTCTTGCTTTTGCTTCTAAATTGTTCAGAAACAACAAATCTCTTGACGATTTTACTCATTTCTCAAATAATGGCAACGAGGTAGTTTTTGGTACCATAGGAAACGCTTCAACTTCTGAAGGTCATTTTTTTGAGATTATGAATGCGGCGGGAATACTACAAATACCCATGGTTTTAGCTGTTTGGGATGATGGGTATGGTATTTCCGTACCCAATACCATTCATACCATTAAAGAAAGTATTTCAAAAGTAATGAAAGGCTTTCAACGTGAGAAGGGTACCAATGGTATTGAAGTCTTAGTTGCTCGAGGTTGGAATTATCCAGAAATGTCTGCTGTTTTTGAAAAAGCTACATTCCTTGCCCGACAGAAGCATGTGCCTTGTTTGGTTCATATCACAGAGCTCACACAACCCCAAGGACATTCCACCTCAGGTTCTCATGAACGCTATAAATCTAAAGAACGCTTACTTTGGGAAAGTAAGTTTGATTGCAATCTAAAGATGAGGGAGTGGATTCTTGCCGAAAAAATTGCTGATGAAGCCGTGCTCTCTGAAATTGAAAGAGAGGCTAAAATAGTTGCTAAAAATGCACGGAATATGGCTTCAAAGAACTATTTTCGGGAAATTAAATCAGATCAAAAACAAGCCTTAGCTCTTATAGGAAAAATGATCAATGCGTCCCAGCATAAAATACAACTTTCTAATATTTATAACGACCTTGAGCAAAATATATTTCCTTTAAAATCAGATGTCGTCAAAGCGTGTACGTCCATTATTCGGACTTTAGCCAAGTATGATAACGTAAATAAAGAAGACCTAAAAAATTGGTTGGAAACAAAAAAAGATAAATACTACAAAGATTATGGTTCACATTTGACCAGTGAATCTAAAGATTCTGCTCTAAAAATTAAAGGAGTCCAACCTATCTATGATAACAACACGCAATGGGTAGATGGAAGGAAAATCCTTAACCTTTGTTTCGACCACCACTTATCAAATAACCCCTTGGTTATTGCTCTGGGTGAAGATGTGGGCAAGATAGGAGATGTCAATCAAGGGTTTGCGGGAATGCAAGAAAAATATGGAAATCTGCGAGTTATTGATACTGGGATTCGTGAAAGTGCGATCATCGGTAAAGGAATTGGTGCAGCATTGCGCGGGTTGAGACCCATTGCAGAAATTCAATACTTGGACTATTTGCTGTATTCCATCCAAATATTATCTGATGATTTGGCTACTACCCATCACCGTACAAAAGGTGGTCAAAAAGCACCTCTCATTATTAGAACGAGAGGACACCGTCTCGAAGGAATGTGGCATTCTGGATCTCCTATGGGAATGATTTTGAATGCTGTGAGAGGTATTTATGTTGCAGTGCCTAGAAATATGACGCAAGCCGTTGGATTTTACAACACCTTCTTAGCCTCAGATGACCCCGCAATTATCGTTGAAACACTCAATGGTTATCGTCTTAAAGAAAAAATTCCAAATAATTTATTTGAAATAAAAACCCCTCTAGGTAACCCTGAAATATTGCAAGAAGGAAATGACTTAACGGTAGTCACTTATGGCTCTATGTGCCGAATTGTTCTGGAAGTTGCAGCAGAACTTACCGAACTAGAGATATTTATTGAAGTAATTGATGTTCAAACCCTTCTACCTTTCGATCTTTCCAAAACCATTGTAAAGTCACTTCAAAAAACCAACGCAGTTTTATTTGTTGATGAAGATGTTCCTGGGGGTGCCACGGCCTTTATGATGCAACAAGTTCTGGATAGAGACGATGGTTATCAATGGCTTGATGTATCACCTAAAACCTTAACTGCAAAAAATCACAGACCCACTTACGGAAGTGACGGTGATTATTTCTCGAAACCAAATGCAGAAGAAGTTTTTGAGGTAGTATATAACATAATGAGTGATAAAAATCCCAACAAGTATCCTGAAATCTAAATTAATCTCTGGTAATGTTTACCAAAACAAAGTCTGAAGTCTCAGCTATATTACTTTTATTTAAATTTCGATCATAAATATAAAATTTCATCTTAATCGAATCGTTTCTAAATGTTTGTTGAAATCCTTGAGAGAGCATTGCAAAAGAAATATCTCCCTTCAATGTTTTTCCTATATTTTCTTGATCGAAAACAGGAATCCGTGAGTTAAAAAATTCAACACAGCCACCTTGACTAAAATCATCATTAATTAACTGATATTCGCCTCTTATTTTTTTATAAAAATTAACATAAATGTTTTTGTTGAATATATTTTTTTTAATTAAAAAAGTATCTACTTGATCCGCATCTAGTGGATCCATATTTAAATCGGTGGTAACTAGATAGTCTGCACAGCCAAATTCAGGCAATGATTGATCAAAGTCATAATTACCAGAAAAAACCACTTCGCCACCATAGGACGTTGCTAAAATGAGAGGTTCATTAAAACTTAATTGACCATACTCGATTAAATAATACTCTGAGTCAACTTCCTGGACAACATAATTAAAAGAATGATAAGGGGGATAAACTTCATCAACTGAAAGACCTACATCTCCATCTCCATCTTCAAAATTGAAAGTCAAAATCAAACTATCTGCGGCACCATCGACTTCAACAAACTCAATCCGATTGAAGGAAATAGTCGGCTCATCAGGTAAATAAGGAGCCTCATAACAGCCAGTCAATGAGATTGAAGCCGAGCAATAACCTAAATATTTAAGTATTTTATTTAACATTTTACAAAGCAAAGT
The DNA here is from genome assembly GCA_002691385.1 of Flammeovirgaceae bacterium. Taxonomy (GTDB): domain Bacteria; phylum Bacteroidota; class Bacteroidia; order Cytophagales; family Cyclobacteriaceae; genus UBA4465. Next base: position 16,599 of record NZHT01000076.1, read on the forward strand.
AAAGGTATTTACCCATATAATAGAAGTAATTCTATCTTTACACTTTATTGCAAATTAAAAAATTAATTCGCTCTATGAGTTTTTATCAAGACTTCAAAAATACAATTTTAGATATCACAAGTGATAACTTCAAAGACAGAAGTCTCGCATTGTTTGATTACCAATACGATACTAATGAAGTATATAGGTCCTATTGTACCCATTTAAAAATAAAAAAAAAAAACATTCGACGGCTAGAAGATATCCCATTTTTACCTATCGGATTTTTTAAAAATTATGAGATAAAATCGGAGCACTGGACTCCTGAGAAAATATTTTTATCCAGCGGCACAACACGAGGTAATAAAAGTAAAAATTTGGTGCGTGATCTTGATTTTTTTCGCCAAATGACTAAAAATACATACGAGCAATTTTTTGGTCCATTGGATCAGCAGATAATTTTGGGGCTTCTTCCTTCCTATTTAGAGCAGGGTCATTCCTCCTTGATCGAAATGATCAATTATTTTTTTAATCATGCCCAAAAAGGATCCGGATACATCGATATGCAAAACCCAAATTTGAGCCATTTATTAAATGATGATTCTAAAAAAACATTAATTGGAGTGAGCTATGCTTTGCTGGAGATAGCTGTCAAAAACCCAAGCAGTAAAAACTTATCCATAATGGAAACAGGAGGAATGAAAGGCAGAAAGAAAGAAATAGTGAGAGAACAACTGCACCATATGATAAATCAAGGATTCCGTCCAAAAAATCTATTTACTGAATATGGAATGACCGAGCTCTATTCCCAAGCTTATGCAAAAGAAAATGGAAACTTAATGTTTCCTACTTGGGCAAGGTGTTTGATTCGAGACATCAATGATCCTTTCACCTTTGCTAAAAAAGATATTACAGGGGGAATAAATATAATTGATTTGGCCAATATCAGTACGTGCGCTTTTATTGAAACTAAAGATCTAGGTAGAAAGATAGATGCATTTAAATTCAATGTAATGGGTCGTTTTGATGGTAGCGAAATAAGAGGTTGCAACCAATTATTCTAAACTAAAACAATATTTAATAAAAAAATCAGCGTGCCAAGTAAATTTGAAGCCAAAAAATGGAATTTCCCAAAAAAAAAGATAACTTCACATTATAAACATTTGAAAAACATGAAAAAATTCTTGTTAATAAGTTTCTTTCTGGTTGCAATGGGTGCTTGCACACAAAAATTATGCCCTACGTACTCACAATTAGATGCAATAAATGGTGAGCACACAAATGTAGCTACTAAAGCTTAGTTCTATTGGTCAGATTGGTATGGTCTTTAATGTCTTTACCTGAAATTTCATTTTCGCAAAGTATTACCAACCGTTCAACAACATTCCTCAGCTCTCTTATATTACCTGGCCAAAGGTAATGGTTTAAAGTGTCACGTGCGTCCAATTTAATTGACTTCAAAGGTATACCATAGGAAGTGCACACTTCTTTCAAAAAATAATCAGTTAAAGTAACAATATCTTGAGCTCTATCTCTAAGAGGAGGAACTTCGATCAAGATAACGCTCAATCGGTGGTACAAATCCTCTCTGAAATTGCCATTAGCGATCTCATGTTTTAAATTTTTATTGGTTGCAGCTACGACTCTGACATCTACCTTAATGGATTTTTCTCCGCCTACTCGAGTAATTTGATTTTCTTGTAGTGCCCGAAGTACTTTTGCTTGGGATGACAAACTCATATCACCAATCTCATCTAGGAACAGAGTACCTTGATGCGCTTGCTCAAATTTTCCGATACGTTGTTTGTTTGCAGAGGTAAAAGCCCCTTTTTCATGACCAAATAATTCACTCTCAATTAATTCTGATGGAATAGCAGCACAATTTACTTCAATGAAATGCTTATTTGACCGATCACTTTTTTCATGAAGCCATTTTGCCACTAATTCTTTTCCAGTACCATTTTCACCTGTAACCAATACTCTGGCTTGGGTAGGAGCTACTTTTTGAATTACAGATTTAACTCTATTAATTTCCGGTGAGTCACCGATAATCTCTGTAGTTCCATTGATTTTCTTTTTAAGTACCTTAGTCTCCTGAATTAAATATTCTTTATCAAGGGCATTCTTAATAGTTAATAACAATCGATTAAGATCTGGTGGCTTTTCAATAAAGTCAAACGCTCCTTTTTTAGTAGCTTCAACTGCTATTTCAATCGTCCCTTGAGCAGTTATCATGATAAAAACAGCTGCTATTCCTTGTAAATTTGCCGCCTCAAGAAGTTGAATACCGTCCATTTTAGGCATTTTTACATCACAAAGAACCAAATCAACCTGATGTTTTTTTAAATAAGATAAACCTCCCTCACCATCACTAGCCTGTCCTACCCTATAACCTTCAAATTCAAGAATTTCAATTAAGGTATCTCGAATACTCTTTTCATCATCAACAATTAAAATATGGGCCATATTAATTCAATTAAAATTAAACAAGCAAATAAGCCGGGTTCTGTACTCTATTAAGAAAAATCTTAATACTGTCCCATCATTTATCTAGTTTCAAAATCACTTTTGAAATCGAACGGTCTACCCTTCTTGCATGAGCGAGTAACTCTTAATCGCAAGATCTATTTGACCTTTCAGCCCGTAAGGTTTACAATGCACCTTAACTCACGCTAAGATCGGTGAGCTCTTACCCCACCTTTTCACCCTTATCTCAAACAAGTCGAGACGGTATATTTTCTGTTGCACTATCTCCTTTTAAAAAAAGACTTCCCATTAAGAAGTACGGTACTCTGTGCTGCCCGGACTTTCCTCCTCAATATTGAGGCGATGAGCTCGCTTGCTTTACAAACTTAACTATTAAGCCTCCGTTTTTTAAGTCTATTCTAAAAATTATGTGCCCAAGCAATTGAAACTCATTTTTTAGTATCATTAATGAATAACCCTTTAAGCTTATCAAATGATTTCACATATTGCAAACTAATACCCCCTTCAACTGAATTCTCATTTGCATAATTATAGGGATTATTTTGTCGAAAGATTTTTAACCTTAGTCTCCCATCTTCAGTCAAAAAATAATCAAAGGACCAATCTCCCAAAATATTATTAGTAGAACTTGGTTCATTTTGATTATTGTTCACCGCACTTGCTCCTGCTAAACGTAGACGCCCCTCCAAAAAAGTATAGGCCAATCTCAACTCAACCGTCTCAACCGCTGATTCATCTAAACCCAATAGATCTACACTTACTTCAAGATTATCATCGACCTGATTCAGCCAATAACTCAATTGATTGCTAATGAATTCACTGACACTATTTCCAAAACCTTGACCTATTTGTTCAGTGGAAGGAAGTTGATTGCTGGGAGATAATTGCCTCAAAATCAATAAACTAAAAACTTGACGTTTCAACTCTTGTTCATTTGAATTAATGGCCGTAAGGATATCATACCAATCAGTATCGCTATTAGATACGGTACTATTTTCTTCAAACTTAAGTTCAAAATCAATTTCAGGATTAATCACAGGTCCATCAAGTTTAAGAACAACCAATATAGGACTTTTTTTACCAAAGGTCTGAGATTCACCTGCCCAAGATGAAAGATCTACCAATTGCCTATAATTGGCCTCCAAAGACATTAACCCTTGATAAGGGTCACCAAAAAATGAGACCATACCCCCTGGTTGGATTTCAAATTCTTTATTTAAAACATTTGAAGTCCAATTGTAAGCCCCCTCGAGTACTTCAAATTGACCGAGCACTTCAAAAAGACCATCAGAATTAACACTTAACTGCAAATTTCCTTGTCCTCTACCTCTTATAATATCCCCCGTTTGTTCATTAAAAATCAGTTCGCCATATGCATCTCGAGTAATCTCAAGATTCATATTTACTTGAAATCCTCTATTGCTATTTTTTGGTTTTATAACATCATTAGACATAGTAATGATATCTGGTTGATTCACAAAATTGATGTAATCTTGATTTTCAAAATTCATTTGATCTTCAATAGGTATTTTAATACGCGTCTTTCCATTGGTTTGAATATTTGCATCGAAAATGAGATTATTAAATGGGCCACTTATACGTACTTCGCCACTACCAAAGGCATTACCATAATAAAGGGTATTTTGATTGTGACTGGTGTTCAAGAGTTCCAGATTCAGAAAATCTACTTTCAAATCTAGAGTCTTACCTTTAATATTCTCATGAGTAACTTGGCCGGTGACGAAGCCTTTAGATCCAAACCTGTCAAATATTTCAATTTGATCAAAATAAATTATGTTTTGATCAAATTGAGTAGTTCCAGAAAACTTGTAATCAGTATTTAAATAATCAACCGTAGCTACTCCTTCAGACAAAATCGCCTCCCCATTGATCTTCGGGTTAAATACAGATCCCTGAATTCCTAATTTTCCTGAAGCATATCCATCAATACCCGAAATCTTTTTTTGAAATAATGGTGCTAACCAATTGATACGCATTTCTTTAAATTCCATGTTTAGACTAAGTTGATCCTCTTGATTGCTTGGAAATACATAACCAAATAATCTACCTCTCTCATTTGAACCAGATCCAATTTTAAAATCAGCATATAACCTATTCTCATGAGGCCTCCAACCAAGGGATCCTTCCAAATCACCTATTTCTACCTTTTCGAATTGCAGTTTCAATAAATTGAGTTTACCATCTATTTGCCAAGGTTGCTCAGCATTCAATCGTTCTATTTTACCGGTGAATGACAATATACCATCCCATTTACGGGGCAAAACAGAGGCTATATTCTGTAAATCAAAATTTGCTATTTCAAAGAAAAGTTTAGAAGATTGATCATTTGATATTAAACCATCTAAACCTATAAAGTCAAGATCATTAGAAATTTCGAAATCTTTAAGCATGACACTCTTTTTCGAAATGATAATTTGATTTCCTTTGCTGATTTTCCAAATTTTGTCTAGCCACTTAAGCTCGGAAGTCAAAAATTTAACAGCTATTTCCTCACTTCCAAAAACAGATTGCATTTTTAAACTTAAAGATGAATTTTTCAATACTTGCCCTATCTTTATATCTCCTATTAAGGTATCTGAAAATAAATTTAATGAAATATTAAAATCTGAGGTTTCTGGGAAATGGAACCATCTCTGCTTTTTTGAAGATAACATCACTTGACCCTCAAGGGAATTACTATGATTCGTCCTAAAGTAAAATTCCATTTGATTATCCAGAAATTTGAGGGTATCTAGTTGTAGTAATTCAGTGGAAATATTTCCAGAAAAAGAAGTACCGTGTTGGTAGGCTAAATCAATGCTCAACCTTCCTCCTAGTTTCTTATTCAACTCAGTCAACCTTCCTATGTAAGCCAGATCCTCTAAATCTCCTTTCAATTTAATCTTATAGTCATTTAATGGTAACAGGTTTAAATTTTTCTGATCAAATATTAATTGATCTTTATAAAAACGGGCCTCTGCTATCCAATCAGAAATAACAGTGTATATAGGGAAATTGCCAGAAGCAGACACATTAAAGATTGAATTTTCAATCTTTAATCTTTCCAATTCGGTAGTATCTATTGAAATATAAATTGGGTCAAAATTTATATTCTCTCCCTTGTCAAATATCTGGATATCATCCAATATAAAAGTCCCTATTAATCCTGATTTTTTAAGCTCCTTAATACTAATTTTAGCATTTAATGAGAAGGCTAAAGTATCTTTGGAAAAATTCATCGCTTTCAAATTTGCGCAATTGAGTGAGACTTCTGCCTCAAGTTGGGGAGACTGCTGATTAATATACACTCCCTCACCTCTCATTTTCAAATCCTTATCATTAGCATTAAAACTGAATTCATAATTATTAGATTCTTTATTTAAAGCTAAATCTACATTTTGATAGGTCTTATTTAAAAAAACAAAATCCTCTAACTGAATAAGTATATTTGAATTCATAGTTTTCGGGTCCATGCCGAATCCTTTAAATATCAATCTTCCACCGCTCTTGCCTAACCTTGAATCATCTATTATCTTGCCTAGTTGAAAGTCATCAAAATCAACCTTCCCATGATACGAAATTTTTTCAGGACTTAACAAATTCATTAAGTTTAGATCAAGATCTATGTTCCCATATTGATTAATTGCTTTACCTAAAATCAACATTTCACCTTTATTGCCCTGAATACTACCAGCAAAGCGAAACGGTCCATGATGATACTCTTTAAGATAAACTCTTAAATCTTCTTGAACCCAATAAGAATCAATGATCTCTAATGTTAAAATAGTGGAATCAATTCCAACCATTCCATTGATGCTACCTTGAGCGTTCAACAAACTCCCTGTTTCCAATGTCCCAGAAAGACTTGAGAGTCGAAGTTCATTCATATAACCTTCCATCTGCAACTCTAAGGAAATTCTTCTGTGATCTTTTAGATACTTTTTCAATTTAAAATCTTTGGAATCTATTATAGAGGGAAGCAAATTCATATTTATAAATACACTATCCCTTTTGAACTCCGTCCAATTTCCATGAGTTAATCTCAAACTGATTTCGCTATTTATCTCTGTTTCTCCCAATTTTAAATGCATCTCGCTGAGGTCTATTTGATCTCGAGTAAATCCAAAACTCCCATTTAAATCAGTAATCGAAGTATTTGGAAAAATAGACAAATCAGCTTTTAAAGAATCTACATAAAAACCGATGCTATCTGGAGAAATCATAATATCTAACATATTCAGATGACTTATGTTTAGATTTAAGGGAGACGAAACAAGTATCGAGTTGTCTAGAAGATGATCATTAATAGTAACCTGTAAGTCTTTAAAAATCATACTTCCAATATGGCACATAAGATCACTTTGAACAACCCTATCATCGGGCTTGAGAGCTACCAGGAAGGATTGTAAATTAAATACATCAGATTCCTCATATTTTATGAGATTGACTCTCATTTTATCAAAATAAATGTACTCTAAACTCACAGATTCTTGTCTAAACAAATTGCTTAGATTAAATTCTATTTCTACATCTTCAAAAGTCAGCATAAGATTCTGATTTAAGTCAAAAACCTTAATTTGGGAAACATGAGATCTATCCCACCATTCAATATTTATAGACTCAATTTTGATAAGGTATTGACTCTTTTCTGACAAATCTGCCACAAACGATCTCACTATGTTTTCTTGTACATTGAAAAACTGCACAGCTAGAGTTAAACTCATCAAAATGAATGAAAGGAAGCCCAAAGTATATAACAAATATCTTAGGAGGGATCTAACTATATTTGTACAACTATTTTTCAAACTCAATTATGGTTATATAAATGAAAACCATCATACTTGGCATTGAATCATCATGTGACGAAACATCTGCTTCTATCTGCATTGATGGCAAAGTAATAAATAATATCATCGCTACGCAATCCATACATGAAGAATACGGAGGAGTAGTGCCTGAATTAGCCTCTAGAGCGCATCAAAAAAACATAATCTTGGTGGTGGAATCGGCACTAAAAAGAGCAAAAATTAAATTTTCTGATTTAAGTGCAATTGCCGTCACTCAAGGCCCTGGCTTATTAGGAGCACTAATGGTAGGTTATTCTTACGCAAAAAGTCTGGCTTTTGCCTTAGACATTCCGTTTATCAATGTCAATCATATGAAGTCACATATATTGGCTCATTTTATTGAAACACCAGCACCCATATTCCCCTTTCTTTGTCTGACTGTGAGTGGTGGTCATACCCAAATTGTAAGGGTAGATAGTGCTATTGAGATGATTATCTTGGGAAGCACCATAGATGATGCTGTAGGTGAAGCTTTTGATAAAGGGGCCAAATTGCTAGGATTTCCTTATCCAGGTGGACCGCAAATTGATAAATATGCCACGTCAGGTAATCCTAATAAATTTCGGTTTTCAGAATCTCAAATAAAAGATTTGAATTTTTCATTTAGTGGAATAAAAACTTCATTATTATATTTTCTTAGAGATAATTTGAATCATAATCCTCATTTCATACAGGAAAATATAGTAGATATTTGTGCGAGTTATCAAAAACATCTAATTTCAATGCTCATGAAAAAATTAGTCTTAGCTGCAGAGAGAACCAGTATAAAAGAAATTGCCATTGCAGGGGGTGTTGCTGCAAATAAGGAGTTAAGAACACAGCTTAAACGACTGAGTCAAAAGCATCAATGGAATAGCTACATACCTAAATTCGAATATTGTACTGATAATGCTGGCATGGTGGCCATCTCAGGCCACATTTATTTTCAAAATAAATCATTTGGTAATTTAACAGACACTCCCCAACCTAGAATGAGTTTTAAAAATGAAAAATAAAACTACCCGATTTTCTGATAATATCTCGATTCGTAATAAGAAAGCATCCTTTCACTACCTTCTAATTGAAAAATTGGAGGTAGGTATTGTATTGCAAGGAAGTGAAATAAAATCCATAAGAGAAGGTAAAGTTTCAATACAAGAAGCCCATTGTGTAGTCATCGGTGGAGAAGTTTTCGTGAGATCTCTGAATATTGCAATTTATAAGGAAAGTTCAATTTATAACCATGAACCCACTCGAGAAAGAAAATTATTGTTGAGCAAAAAGGAAATTGAACGATTTAGAGTCAAATCAGAGGAAAAAGGATTGACCATCATACCAACAAAATTATATATCACAAAAAAAGGTATAGCTAAAATGGAAATAGCCCTAGCACGAGGAAAAAAACTCCATGATAAACGAGAAATCATGAAGAAAAAAGCTCATAACCGTGAAATAAGAATAATTAAGTCCATTTGACGATGGGTGTATTAGTATTAAATCAAGACTTCACCCCATTGGCCCTTTGTCAGGTGAATCGTGCCTTCCTTTTAATTTTTAATGCAAAAGCCGAACTCGTCAGGGAATCACGAAGTCGTGTCTTAAGAAGTATCAGCAAAAACTATCCCTATCCCTCCGTTATTAAACTAAATAGATATGTCAACATACCTTACAGGAGTGTTATTTTAAACCGTCATAATATCTTTAAAAGAGATCAAAGTCAATGTCAATACTGTGGAAAAACCCGAGATTTAACAATAGATCATCTCATACCCAGATCAAGGGGAGGTAAATCTGTTTGGACAAATCTAGTGACTGCATGCCTTTCTTGTAACACCAAAAAAGGAAATAAGCTCATCAGTGAGACCGATTTAATACTCAATAAAAACCCAATCAAGCCTTCCTTTATTATGTTTTTGAAAAACCTAAATGATCAAAAAATAAACGAATGGACACCTTTTCTGGAGCAGAAATCACATGTATTAAACATAAAAAAAGGCACATTATAAATTATGCCCTTTTTCAGAATTCCTTTTGACTTTTTATTTAGTCACTTTTTTTATTGTACTGTACAAAATTTTCAGTGCATTAGCCTTCCTTAATTCTTGTTGAACATCTGAGACAATACCCATTTTAACATCCACATCTACTTTCATTGACATTGTAATTTGATCTCGTTCTACCTCATCCAATTTATCCTTCTCAGTATTCACAAAACCAATAATATCTTCCTCGGTGATAAACACATCATTGATTTGGATTTTAGGCTCAGAACCGTAAAGCACAACATTTTTAGGCTCACCAACATAAATGTAGCTCACCAAAGACTTCCTCTCTATTTTTGTTAATTGGGTAGCCCGTGGAATTTTTTGTTTAACCATTATGTCAGTCTCTCTCATAACAGTAGTCACCATAAAAAAGAATAACAACATAAAAATAATATCTGGCAATGCAGCTGTTGGAATATCCTCGGAGGTATTTGAGTTTTTCTTAAATTTTGGCATAACTTATCTAATTTTTAATCAGGCTCAGCAATAGATATAGCTCTTGGAATACCATTTCGACCCCGATTATACATATCTTTCTGCAAACTATTACTTCTATCGAGGCTCAGCCACTCTTCAGTCGTTATCCCAACACGAGAAGCATACACTTCATTATACGCAGCGTTCATCGCATCTAGAATACCTACGTAAAGATCATAACTAGTACCTCTAGCCGATTTAAATGACACGATGGACTTGAGGCTTGTAGGATCATCTGAAGACTCTGGATTCCTACCATTAGCGTTCACAAAGGCCTTCATCTGAGGAGGTAAACTATTATAAATCTCGATACCTTCAGGTGTGGGCTTTCCAAAGTTCAAAATAAACTTCTTAACGTCATCTTTTAACTCGTCCATACTCCCATCAAAAGGTTCTCCTTCCACAAGCAATTGATCCTTTGAATTAGCCAAAATGGTAAAAATATTCCTATCTGGAATTTTTATATCTAATTGTTCCTGCAAAGGATCTGGAGGAGGTGGTAATCTCAAAAGAATTCCCTTATCATTAGCAATCGTTGTCGTAACCAAAAAGAAGATCAAAAGCAGAAAAGCAATGTCTGCCATCGAACCCGAGCTGACCTCTGGAAGTTTTCTCTTTCCTCTTGGCATATTAGCTAAAAATTTTAGATAGTTCTGTATAAATAATTCCTATAATGGCCAGAAAAAAGAAGGCATAAGTGGTAATAATACCCGCACCTACAATTTTAGAGGTAGATTCATCTACACCCACGGAACTTCCATCGGCTAAGAAATAGCCAAAAAGAAATACAATCAACATGACACCAATACCAATACCTGACTTCAATAATGTTTTGGGATCTCCAAATGATTGGTAAAGCGGTATGAGCACCGCAGCCAAAGTACAAAGCCCTATTAAAGCATAACTCCCAATTAATCCAATGTCTATAAAATCCATATTTTTTAGTTTTACAGTTTACTTGCCTTCATTATGTCTTACTAACATATCGACTAAAGTAATCGAAGCATCTTCCATGCTGTTGACTAAAGAATCAACCTTTGAAACTAAATAATTATAAAATAATTGCAGAATCACTGCTACTATCAAACCTCCAACAGTTGTCAATAAAGCCACTTTAATACCTCCCGCAACCAACGAAGGCGATACATCTCCAGCTGCCGCGATTGCATCAAAAGCGTCAATCATTCCTATCACTGTCCCCATAAACCCTAACATTGGGGCTAAAGAAATAAATAATGAAATCCAAACCATTCCTTTTTCAAGTTTCCCCATTTCAACCGAACCGTAAGCTATGATTGATTTTTCAACCATTTCAACTCCTTCAGACATTCTCATCAAACCTTGAACAAAAATGGAAGCCACAGGTCCATTCGTATTCCTACAAACTTCCTTGGCTGCTTCTACACCACCTAATTTCAAAGCTTCATCCACTTTAGTAAGTAACTTAGACACATTTGTCGTAGCTAAATTCAAGTGAATGATGCGCTCAATCGATATAGCCAATCCTAAGATTAAACATATCAATACAATACCCATGAATTCTGGGCCTCCGTCAATAAATTGTTGTTTGATCACTTGATGAAAACTAACTTCTTCTTCGACTACTTCTTCTTGCATTATGGCACTCTCTTCTTCCATCTCGGAATCATCAGATGCCATGGATAGAGTGTCCTCTAATACAACCATTTCGCTAGTGTCAGCATCATCTTGAGCATAAACGGTCACGGGTGCATTGGCTAACAAGCCCGCTAAAACAAAACAACTTAAAAAATTTTTCATAATCAATCGAATATTCACAGTTAAAAATAATTTTTTTACACATTTTAGAGCGGAGAGGAAGGGATTCGAACCCCCGATACCCATAAGGATATACACGCTTTCCAAGCGTGCGCCTTCAGCCACTCGGCCACCTCTCCTTTTGGATACCACTCTTCTTTAATTTAATATCTGAACAAATAAATCAAGAAAAAACACCTTATCCAAATTTAGATTTATTTATCTGTACGTTAATCAATCCATTTCACCATTCATAGGGCTTTTAAGTGAATTTTTTACCATTTCGTTAGATTTTTTAGTTCCCAATAACAACATTAACTTCACAAGGGCACTTTCGGTAGTAATATTTCCTCCGCTAATGATGCCAATTTCTGATAGTTTTTTACTGGTTTTGTATCTCCCATGAATTACATCGCCACCGCTACATTGACTTACATTCAAAATGATGATCTGGTTTTCGACTGCTTTTTTTAGGCATTCAATAAACCAGGCTTCGTTCGGTATATTGCCAGACCCAAAGGTTTCTATGATCAACCCTTTGAGATTTTTAATACCTAAAATGCTTATAAAAAGCGCTTGAGTGATCCCTGGGAATATCTTTAAAATAGCCACATTGTCATCAAAATCTTTATGTAAACGAAGAGGTGCCAAGCCATTGGGTTTAGCCAAAGCAGTCTCATTATAATTTATATCAATTCCAGATACAGCGAGTATTGGATAATTTTGAGAATCAAAAGCAGCAAAGGTACTACTCCTCATTTTTTGTGACCTATTACCTCTAAACAATCCTTGATTAAAATAAATACATACTTCTTTAATTAATGGACATCCATTTCGCTGATTCGCAGCAATTTCAATGGCCGTAATTAAATTTTCTCGGGCATCTGATCTCAACATTCCTATGGGAATTTGGGCCCCCGTAAAAATAATAGGCTTTGCCAGCCCTTCTAGCATAAAACTCAAAGCTGAAGCTGAATAAGCCATTGTATCGGTTCCATGAAGAATAACAAAACCATCGTATTGATCATAATTTTCATAAATAATGTGTCCTAGAGCTTGCCAATCTCCGATATTGACATTAGATGAATCAATTGGCTTTGGAAACGATATCATCGTCAATTCTACTTCTATCTTGGATAATTCAGGGATGTGATCCAATACTTTCATGAAGTTAAAAGGCACCAAACTTCCAGATGCATCTTGTGACATGCCTATGGTACCTCCAGTGTAAATGATGAGTATAGCACATTGTTTAGACACACCTTGGCTACTTCTGATTTTAACGATTTCATAATTCATAACAATCGAAATAAGGTCTTAGCATGCTGAGTAGTCATTTCAGAAATCTCTGCAATACTCATATCTAAACATAAGGATAACTCACGTACTATATGAGTCAAGTAAGAAGGCTCATTTCTCTTTCCTTTAAATGGTTTTGGCGCTAAATAAGGACTGTCAGTCTCCAAAATAATCTGATCCATCCCAATCTCAGTCATTAACCCACTTAAACCTGCATTTTTAAAGGTTAAAACACCTCCAATACCCAAATAAAATCCTAATTTTTTAATTTCAATCGCTTGAGCAATTGAACCAGAAAAACAATGAAAAACCCCCTTAAGACCCTTAAGAGCATAAGGTTTAATTAAATCAATAGTTTCAGCGATCGAAGCTCTACTGTGAATTGCAATGGGTAAATCATAATCCAAAGCCCATTGACATTGCTGAAGAAATGCTTTTTGCTGCTCTATCCAAAAAGTTTGGTCCCAATATAGATCAGTTCCTATTTCTCCAATCGCTATAAATTTTCGCTTTTTTAACCAGTAGTATACCTTGGCTAATTCACTTTCATAATTGTCGCTGACTGAACACGGGTGTAATCCGATCATGGGTAAACAAAAATTGGGATAAGTCTTTTCAATCCCAAGCATAGGTTCAATACTTTGACTGTCAATATTAGGCATAAGTATTTTGGCAATACCTGCTTGTTTGGCACGTAAAATGACTTGATCAACATCTTCCGAAAAGTCTGTTGAATACAGGTGAGCATGAGTTTCAATCAGCATAATTCAATAGATATTTAGTTTTTCAAATTTATACCCTATCACCAAAAAAATGTAAAAATTTAGATAATGAAATCTTAAGATTTTGGTAACATTTCAAACTATCATGAAACAACACCATATCCCCCAACTTAGTCTCTTACAATAATCATAAGGCATTTGTAAAATCAATATTGGATTAGTAATCTCCCAAAATCTTTTGATAAAAAATAATTTTATACTCTTTTATTTAAGGTGTCCCATTTGAGCTTTGGTAAGCTCACCATAGGGAGATTAAAATAATTTTACATAAGATGAGGTACGATTACATTAACAAATTCTTAACATTAATTAAGAACATTCTTGAAATAAATCTGAAAGGGAAGTCTTACATCAATTCATGAAGCTTGTAATTATGGCTCCAAATAAGGTGACCCAAAGAAGCAAATCGATCCTTTAATTTTTTATTTTTTTCTACCATTTCTCGAACTACAAAAACTTACATTTGTCTTAAAGTCATTTAAAATATCCAGCACATAAGGTGTTGCTTTTTCATCTAAAAAATAATAAAAGTCAAACAAATTATTTTATAATCATTTGGTAGAGACCAAGTAAGTCCATGAGCCATGAATTTTAACAAATTGGGTAATTTATTTCAAAAATGAGTGTTCCCAAAAATGTATTTTATTCATCAAATTCTTCAACCTTTGATAACGGAATTACCCAGCAAAATTATGATTGGTTAATCCTTTTTTACTTGCAAGAAACTGATATTTTGAAAACCTATCCTCTAGCAAAGCATCGTTTTCAAGTTCTTCATCAATACCATCATAAATTCTGATCCAACCCTTCTGATGAAGTTTATGAAGCTCAACTACCAATAACTCTTTGTCCAAACCGAGTTCCGCTACCAATTCATTAAAAGGAGTCACAAAATAAAGGGCGTCTATGATCTCATATTGAATATTTGTCATTGATTACGGTCTTATAAAGGTTAAAAATAATCGCTTAATATTAAAACCAAAAAATAAAGTCCAAATCCAATATAATATTTTTATCAAATTTCGATATAAAAAATAATCAGTCATTCAGAAACAAGTCCAATAAAATAACCACAGGTACTCGATTGAACTTTTTAATCTGTCAAGGATCACCTTTATTTGTACTCATGGGCAATGAAAATAAAATTGGCGGAAACAAAATTATTTTAGGATTAGATCCAGGGACCAGTGTGATGGGATATGGAGTGATCGTTGTTCAAAAGCAGGAACTTACATTATTGCAATTTGGTGTCATTCATCTCAAAAAATATGTGGGGCATGAATTAAAATTAAAAAAAATATACGATCGTGTCAATCAAATTATTGAAGACTTCATGCCTGATGAAGTGGCTTTTGAAGCTCCATTTTTTGGAAAAAATGTACAATCAATGCTCAAATTGGGAAGAGCTCAAGGGATGGCAATGGCTGCCGCACTTGCACATGGCATTCCAATCAATGAATATGCAGCCAAAAAGGTAAAGCAATCGGTAACAGGAAATGGTAATGCTTCCAAGGAACAAGTAGCAGCTATGATTCAAAACTTGCTCAAATTTAAAAAAACAGATTATTTATTGGATGCAACAGATGCTTTGGCCGTTGCCCTTTGTCACCATTTTCAAGGCAATACACATAAGAAAAAAAACCAAGGCTGGAGTGCTTTTTTAAGTAATCATCCTAAGAGAATTAAATCCTAATACTGCGCACTTATTTTTTTTGAAATGACCTCTAATTCATCCTTGGAAGGTGATAATTTCATCCTACTGAAATTGATATCTTCCATCGAATTGAGTGGGATTAAATGTATATGAACATGAGGCACTTCTAAGCCGATAACACTGATCCCAATACGCAAACAAGGGATAGCTAATTTAAGTGACTTGGCTACTTTTTTCGCGAAAACATGTAGTGCTCCTAATTCATCATCCTCTAAGTCATAAATATAGTCGATCTCTTTTTTAGGGATCACCAGTACGTGGCCCATAACCAATGGATTAATATCTAGAAAGGCTAAATGTTGTTCGTCTTCAGCTACGATGTGAGCTGGAATTTCATGCCTAGCGATTTGACTAAATACCGAAGGCATATCAGTCGTAACTTATCTCTAAAATCTTAAATTTCATTTCTCCTGCTGGGACATTCATTACCGCCAAATCACCTTCTTTTTTCCCCAATAATCCTTTACCAATCGGAGATTTAACAGAAATCTTACCTGATGCCAGGTTAGCCTCTTCTTCGGCAACCAATTGATATTTAACTTCTATGTTGTTTTTTAGATTCTTGATTCTAACAAAACTCAAAACACCGACTTTGGAAGTATCAACCGAATTGATATCCAATATGCGTGCATCTCCTACAATGGCTTCCAATTGCTTTATCCTGTGTTCTAGATGTCCTTGGGCATCTTTAGCAGCATCATATTCGGCATTTTCGCTCAAATCACCTTTATCTCTAGCCTCTGCTATTTGCTTAGCCATATCGGCACGACCTTTAGTCTGAAGATCTTTTAATTCATCTTTAATCTTCTGTAAGCCATCTTTTGAGAAATAGTTAACTGACATGTTTAAAAAATCTTTTTTATTAACACTCTAAACAAAAAAGAACGGTCATAAACCGCCTCATTGTGCTTTTAGCATCAATGAACAAATATAAATAAAATCAGCGATTTTTATTAAAATTTAATTTCAGAAATTTTTTTTGTTAAAACATGATTAATTCTTTTGTGAGATTCATAAGTCCATCCCGCTACATGAGGTGAAAAAAGGGTCTGCTGATGGTCAAACAAACTTTGGTAGGTTTTTTTCTCTTCTGAAGTCAATGTATGAAGCTTTTCATTTTCCAATACATCCAAAGCAGCTCCACTCAAATTTCCCGTACACAGGATTTTATTTAACCCTGTAAGAGATAAAACTTCGCCTCTTGCCATATTGATTAGATATTTAAGGTTTTGGAAAGAACTCAAAAAATCATAATCGAATAAATTAGAAGTTTCAAAGGTCAAAGGAATGTGAATACTCAAAATCTCAGTCCTTCGTTTAAAATCATTGATGTCAACCTCTTTTGCATAGTTTATCTCGGAGGTATAGCCCTTTTTATACTTGTCATAAGCAATTATCTCACAATCAAAACCTCGTAATTTCTCCGCAAAAGCACTCCCCATAAAGCCAAAACCAAAGATTCCTACTACTTTATTTTTTAACTCATGCCCTCTGTTAGATTCTCTATCCCAATGATAAGAACGTACTTCCTTATCGGCTATTCTTAATTTATTTAACAAATTCAGTAGCATTCCAACCCCATGCTCACCTACTGCATCCCTATTAGCTTCTGGAGCATTGAATAATTGAATGTTTTTTTTAGCCAATAAATCTACATCAATGTTATCCACCCCCGCCCCAGCCCTACCTATAAACTTCAAATTTCCAGCCTTTAGGATCAATCCATGATCAACAGAAGTCTTACTCCTAATGATTAAACCCACATAATCTGGTAAAATTTGTATAATTTCCTGTCGTGTAATTGTAGGTCGATAGGAGCACTCAAAACCAATGCTACGCAATACTTCATGAATTGAATCATGCATTTGGTCTACTACTAAAACTTTTTGACCCAAAGACATTATAAATTGTATAAAAAAACGGCAATGGAAAAATAAACTGTGAGCCCCAAAAGATCATTTGCAGTCGTAATGAAAGGACCTGAAGCAATGGCTGGATTCACTCCAAAGCGGTCTAACAAAAGAGGTGTTATGGTCCCCATAAATGAAGATAATAGCACGACATTAAGCAAAGCTATTGAGGCGGTAACGGCTAGCAGTTGGTCTTTGAATAATAGCAAAATCGTACCAAAAACCATTAAAGAAAGAATGCTTCCATTAATCATAGCAACGTAAAACATTTTTAGTAACCTGTATCCTAAAGTATCATTGAATCTATTTTTATCTGCTAAACTTTGGATAACTATAGCGGATGATTGAATCCCTACATTACCTCCCGTAGCCATAATTAAGGGGATAAATAAAGACAGTCGGGTTATTACGTTGAGCGTTCCCGAAAAATAATCAGCTATTTGTGCAGCAATTAAGCCTCCAGTCATACCTATCAATAACCAAGGCAATCTCGCTTTAGAAATGACCCAAACCCCATCATCCTCTTCTATATCTGAGGTTACCCCAGACATTAATTGTCGTTCTTCTTCCGCCGATTCAGTAATTACATCTACTACATCATCAATAGTAATTCGGCCTACAAGCTTACCTCTCACATTCACCACAGGAACGACATCCAGGTCATATTTTTGCATAATATTGGCCACTTCTTGCCCCTCAAGAAATATGCCCACAGAAATGATGTTATCTTCAAATATCTCAGCCACTTTTTTGTCATCTTCGGCCAACAAAATGCGTTTCAAACTCACCCTTCCTTTCAATCTATCTTGTTGATCTACTACATATACTGAATATATTTTTTCAATATGTTCCGCTTGAATTTTAATTTCCTCGATGCATCTTTTTACACTCCAGTTCTCCCTTGCCTTGACTAATTCTTTAGCCATAAGTCCGCCGGCTACATCTTCATCATAACGTATCAGATCCAAAAGATGGCCTGCTTTTTCTTCATTCTTGATAAGCTCTAATATTTCCTCTCGAAGTTGAAAGGACATTTCATTCAATAAGTCTGCACCATCATCTGAGTCGAGTATTTCGATCAGATGAGCCAGCTCACTGATGGAAAAACATTCCATGAACTCCACACGAAAATCTTCCTCTAATTCTACCAAAACATCTGCAGCAATCCCTGGCGACAGCATATCAAATACATATTTACCCTCCTCTATGTCTATCTCTTTAAGTATTTCACAAACATCCGCAGATCGTACTCCTTCCAAAGAATTATGAATGTAAACAGCATCTCGATCATTTAAAGCTAGCTTAAAATGCTCTAGAAATTCTTTTGAAAACTCAAATTCCATTATTTTTTCCATGCCTCCTCAATTTTTCCTGTCAAATCAATAAAGTCTTGAACAGATAACTGTTCAGCGCGTTTGTTAAAAACTTCTTGCGCAGTCAAAACATCTGGTAAATTTAGCTCTTTTAATGCGTTTCGCAAGGTTTTTCTCCGCTTAGAAAATCCTGCTTTAACCACACGCTTCAATATCTTTGCATCGAAATCTAAGCGATTGTTTCTCACCAGTTTGATCACTGCAGAATTGACTTTAGGTGGAGGATCAAATACCATAGGATCTACCGAAAATAAATATTCGATGTCATAAAATGTTTGTAACAATACACTCAGAATACCATAAACCTTATTTCCATGTTTAGAAACAATCCGTTCTGCAACCTCTTTTTGAATCATACATACTACCTCCTCTATTTTATCGTGATGCGCAAAAACTAGGAAAAATATCTGAGATGTGATGTTATAGGGGAAATTTCCTATTATTCGAATGGGAGTTTGATAAACTAATAAATTTTCCTTTAAAAAATCTTTTAACTGAAATTTCTCTTCATGATCAGGATATTTTTCTTTCAGATAATCAATGGAAGCGACGTCAATATCAAAGGTCATCAAGTGATCAATTTCTAGTAAGTGCTGCGTCAACACACCCATGCCAGGCCCGACTTCAAGAAGACTTCCCGATCCTTTACCTATCGCAGCCACAATATTTAAAGCGATCGTCTCATCTTTCAAGAAATGTTGACCTAAATATTTTTTTGGTTTTAATTTTCTCAAGGTAATAGCTAAAAAAATGTAATTTTGTTTCCTCTAAATCAATGTCTATGGACTGCACTAATCTAGATCGCAAATCTATACCAATCATCGGAATAAGCACTGGAGATCTCAACGGAATCGGCATCGAAGTCACTCTAAAAAGTTTAGAAAATACTTCTATTTTTTCTAAACTAACCCCTATTATATATGCTTCGATGGAGGTGCTTAATTTTTATTCGAAATTACTGAAAAAGTCTCATTTAGATTTTCATGTCATCTCAGAACCCCAACAAGCCATCCCAATTAAAATAAATGTAATCCCAGTTTGGACAGAATCCGTCATCATCACACCAGGTAAATCCAATGCTACAGGAGGTAAATATGCCAAAAAATCTCTCGAAGCGGCTGTTACTGATTTAAAAACTGAATCAATAAATGGTTTGGTCACCGCACCTTTAAGCAAAGATCTATTAAATGAACAAGGTTTTTCGTTTCCAGGTCATACCGAATACCTTGCAGCCTCATTTCAGGTCAGTGAAAATCTTATGTTGATGGTAAAGGATAGGATACGGGTAGCCGTAGCTACAGGGCATATTCCCATAGCAAAGGTACCGGAAAGCCTTACGACAGCACTCATCTCGGAAAAGCTGCAAATTCTAATCGATTCCTTGCAAACTGATTTTAGGATTAAAGCTCCAAAAGTGGCCTTAACTGGATTAAATCCTCATGCAGGTGAGAATGGCTTGATGGGCAATGAAGAACAAAAAATAATCAATAAAGTAATTCATAAATTCAATTTCAATGGATACTTTATTAAAGGACCGTTCCCTGCTGATGGTTTTTTTGGAAGTGATGAATATTTAAAATATGATGGTATCTTGACTATGTATCATGATCAAGGTTTGATTCCTTTTAAATCAATAGCGAAAGGTTCAGGTGTTAATTTCACAGCGGGACTGCCGATTGTTAGGACTTCGCCTGCCCATGGTACTGCCTTTAATTTGGCCGGTAAAAATATCGCTAATCCAAGTTCTATGACCCATGCATTGTTACTGGCAAGTACTTTAGCTAAAAATAAAGATTATTGATTCTTATTTCAATAAAGATTTCATTGGGATTATAGGGGCATTATACATAACTTTGCGGTTCTTAAAAAAAAAATTAATTAGGTGAAAACTAATGTTTTAAAGTCTTTTGATATCAACTTGACACGACTTAAAAATGGCAAACACCATTTTCAATTTGAATTGATACCAGATTTTTTCGAAACTTTCGAAAATAATTTAGTCAAAAAAGGCTTTGGCAGCGCTTCCTTGGTTTTGGATAAATCTGAATCCATGATGACTTTGAACTTTACTATCAAAACTGAGATTCTGTTGACGTGTGATATCTCGTTAAAAAGTTATCGAGAATCCTTAACTTGTAAAAAAAAGCATATCGTTAAATTTGGATTGACTAATGAAGAATTAAGTGATGAAATAAGCACCATAGATTCGGCAATGCAGACATTAAATGTCTCTAGCTACATTTATGAATTTGTATCGCTAGAAATCCCAATGAAAAAAGTACACCCTAATCTAAGAAACCAAGAAAGAGCTGAGTTAGCCTATAAAGACGAAACCCCTTCCTTAAATAGTCAAGAAAAGGATAACGCTGTGGATCCGAGATGGGAAGCACTGAAAAAAATTAAATTATAATCTAATAAGCAATATACAATGGCGCATCCAAAACGAAAGATTTCGAAAACAAGAAGAGATAAGAGAAGGACTCATGTAAAAGCTTCTCCAAAAAATTACATCATCTGTCCAACCACAGGAGAAGCCCATTTACCACACCGTGCCTTTTGGTATGAGGGTAAACTTTATTACAAAGGGAAAGTAGTTATTGAAAAAGAAGTTTTAGCTTAGAGAATTACTGATCTGACTTTGAATTTTATATTTATATTCGGTAAGCAGATCCAATGATATATGTCAAAAATTACGGCTGCTATTACCGGTATCAACGGCTACGTCCCTGACTATGTTTTGACCAATGATGAGTTGGCAACTATGGTAGACACCAACGATGAATGGATTGTTAGTAGAACAGGGATCAAAGAAAGGCGTATTCTCAAGGGATCTGGGAAAGGAGTCTCAATCATGGCCGTGGAAGCTGCGAAAGGACTTCTAAAAAAAACGAATACAAATCCTGAAGAAATTGATGGGATCATTTGTGCTACAATTACACCTGACTTAACCTTTCCTGCTACTGCCAATCTCATCGCTGAGAAAATAGGTGCTAAACATGCCTTTGGGTTTGATCTTGCTGCTGCCTGCTCTGGCTTTTTGTTCGGATTAAGCACGGGGGCTAAGTTTATTGAATCAGGTTCGCATAAAAAAATAATAATAATTGGTGCCGATAAGATGTCCTCAATTTTAGATTACCAAGACCGCACAACTTGCATCATTTTTGGTGATGGAGCTGGAGCTGCCCTTCTCGAAGCCAATCATGAGGAATTAGGTATTAAAGATGCTATTTTAAAGTCTGATGGCTCAGGGGAGGAATATCTAAATATAAAAGCAGGAGGAAGTCGATATCCGGCAAGTCTTGATACAATACGAAACAATGAGCACTATGTGTATCAAGAGGGATCTGCCGTTTTTAAATTTGCCGTCACAAAGATGGCTGGTGTCGCCAAAGAAATCATGGATAGAAATAATTTAAAGAGTTCGGATGTTGCTTGGTTAGTTCCCCATCAGGCCAACAAAAGAATCATCGATGCAACAGCCAAACTTATGCAAGTACCTGACGATAAAATCATGATGAACATCTCTAGGTACGGTAATACAACAGGAGGTACAATACCTCTTTGTTTATGGGACTATGAAACACAACTTAAAAAAGGTGATAATCTTATTTTAGCTGCTTTTGGAGGTGGATTTACTTGGGCCTCTATTTATTTAAAATGGGCTTACAACCCCGAAAATTAGAGATATTATGGCTACTACTGCTGATATTAAAAATGGATTAGTTATTGAATACAATCACGATCTATTCTCAATTATTGAATTTCAACACGTCAAGCCTGGAAAAGGACCAGCTTTTGTAAGAACAAAATTGAAAAGCTTATCTACCGGTCGTGTTATTGATAATACCTTTTCTGCAGGACATAAAATCACAACGGCGCGGGTAGAACGGCATAAGTACCAATACCTGTATAGAGATGATGTAGGTTATCACTTCATGCACACAGAGACCTACGAACAAATCCCTATTGACGTTAAGTTAATCAATGCACCACAATTCCTGAAAGATGGAGAAGAAGTTGAGGTACTTGTACATACTGAGCAAGAAAAGATTTTAGGAGCTGAAGTCCCCCAGCATGTAAACTTAAAAATTATCTATACCGAACCTGGATTAAAGGGAGATACTGCCACTAATGCCACCAAACAAGCTGAATTAGAAACAGGTGCCATTATTCAAGTCCCATTATTCATCAATCAAGATGAAATTATCAAGGTTGATACAAAAAATGGATCTTACTCTGAAAGAGTCAAATAATTATCCTAGATTTAGCCTTAAAATAAAAAATATTTAATAAGAGACTAGAAACAAAGATGAAAGCAAAAGAAATCCGTGATCTTATCGACTATATAAAAAGTACCGGCCTCGAAGAGGTAAATATTGAAACCGAAACATTCAAAGTAAAAATCAAACGGTCTTCTGAAGTCATTTCACAACCTCATTACTCACCACCCCTAAACCTACCTCAAGCTGTCCCCAAAGAAACTCCTGAAACCGTAGGAGACGGTTCTAGTACTCCTGGAAAAGAAGTAGAAGATAAAAAGTATATCACCATTAAGTCCCCCATGATTGGAACCATATATATGGCTCCAAATCCTGAATCGCCCGACTTTATTAAAGTGGGAGATGTTATAAAACCAGGAGATACCGTTTGTGTGATAGAAGCCATGAAACTTTTCAACGAGATAGAAGCGGAAGTTTCTGGTACAGTAGTCAAAATAATTGCAGAGAATGCGAATCCTGTTGAATATGATCAACCTTTATTTTTAATTAATCCTTCTAAAAAATAAGCTGTGTTTCACAAAATTCTTATCGCAAATCGAGGAGAAATTGCACTTCGAATCATTCGAACTTGCAAAGAAATGGGTATAAAAACTGTAGCTGTCTATTCTACAGCAGATAAAGAAAGCTTACATGTACGATTTGCTGACGAGGCGGTATGTATCGGTGAGGCACCTAGTAAAAATTCCTATCTCAACATCCCAAATATTATTTCTGCTGCTGAAATTACCAATTCAGACGCGATACATCCTGGCTATGGTTTTTTAGCTGAAAATGCTGAATTTTCTAAAGTTTGTGAAGAATATCAAATCAAGTTCATTGGAGCAAATGCTGATATGATCAATAATATGGGAGATAAGGCTACTGCTAAAGACACCATGAAGCGCGCAGGTGTGCCTACCATTCCCGGATCGGAAGGGATCATTAATTCGATAAAAGAAGGTGAACTGATTGCCAAGGAAGTTGGATACCCCATAATGCTGAAAGCAACTGCTGGTGGTGGTGGTCGTGGCATGCGGTTGGTTAAAAAAAAACAAGAATTTCAAATGGCTTGGGACAGTGCTCGACAAGAGTCTAGTGCAGCTTTTGGAAATGATGATCTTTATCTTGAAAAATTTATAGAAGAACCAAGACATATTGAGATTCAAATCATTGGGGATGCCACTGGTAGAGCCTGCCACCTCTCTGAACGAGATTGCTCCATTCAAAGGAGACATCAAAAACTTGTAGAAGAAACTCCCTCTCCTATTATCACAACTAAACTTCGAGAAGATATGGGAAAAGCTGCAATAAAAGGAGCAGAAGCAATTAAATATGAAGGAGCTGGTACGGTAGAGTTTCTAGTTGATAAATATGGAAAATTTTACTTTATGGAAATGAACACCCGTATACAAGTAGAACATCCAATTACGGAAGAAGTCACAGATTATGATCTGATCAAAGAACAAATAAAAGTGGCTGCCGGAATTCACATCTCAGGAGAAAATTATTTACCTCAAATGCATTCAATTGAATGTAGAATCAATGCAGA
The DNA here is from genome assembly GCA_002691385.1 of Flammeovirgaceae bacterium. Taxonomy (GTDB): domain Bacteria; phylum Bacteroidota; class Bacteroidia; order Cytophagales; family Cyclobacteriaceae; genus UBA4465. The sequence continues at coordinate 41,075 of NZHT01000076.1, forward strand.
AAATCCACGAAAAAACTTCAGACCTAATCCTGGTAAAATAACCAATTTACATTTCCCAGGTGGACATGGAGTACGTGTAGACAGTCATGTTTATGCCGGATATACCATACCTCCGAACTATGATTCCATGATTGCCAAACTAATTGTAACGGCACAAACTAGGGAGGAAGCATTGATTAAAATGAAAAGGGCCCTAGAAGAAATGGTTATAGAAGGTGTTGAAACTACTATTCCCTTCCATTTGAAACTTATGGACGACGAACAATTTAAGTCGGGAAATTTCACTACTGCTTTTTTGGAAACCTTTGATTTCAAGTCTATTTAAATAAAAAACCAAAAATCCTCTACGGGGTTTTTTCCCCATTTGGTAAAGTAGCTTTCAATCTCAGACTTTACTGAAGGCGAAGAAATAACTACTATTATTTGGGGTCTATTTAGACTTTTAATTGATGAAAAATGATGGATTTGGAAGCCAAATATATCTTTGCCTATTTTACGCTCATTATCACATACCCAATGTATCCCCTTCTCATATTTTTTTAAGACTTTTATAAGATCTTTGCCATTGCGACCTGCACCCCACACCACCAAGGGCCGTGATGAATCTCTATCTAGTTCAAAAAAATATTTTAATTTTAAATCAAAATATCTATTGTCTTTATATTCCATCCAAGTTCGAGAAATGCGATCTTCACGATCTCTCCAAAAATGGAGTATTTTATCTATTCCAATGATTTTATAGCCCTTTTGGTAAAATCTAAAACATAAATCATAATCTTCGGGATAAACATCTGGATCAAAGGCACCAACAGCACTAAAATCTTCTTTGTGGATCAGCCAACAATGAGACGGAATGACGCATTCTTTATAAATCTGCTGGTAATGAGTACTTGTCCTTGCTACTTGATTCAGCCATTGATCGTATCGTTGAAAACCCGGACCTACAGCTCCTTTTTCAACAAAATGCTTAACCCCACCGGCCACAACAACTCCTTTCCCATGTAATGTCCAGACCTCAAACATAGCTTCCAATTTATCTGATGGCATAATATCATCCGAATCCATTCGATTGATTAAAGTCCCACGACAATGTTGATACCCTTCTTTTAATGCTGGATTAAGTCTTTGACTCGTGTTTTGAAAAATTCGAATCCTTTTATCTTGCCGCGCGTAATCATTTAATCGTTCCCATGAATCATCCGAGGAATGGTCATTTACCGCTATAAGTTCCCAATTTTCGTAAGTTTGTGTAAGGATAGAATCGAGACACTCGGCCAAATAAGGACCCGTATTCTTTACTGCCATTATAATTGAAATAAGAGATCTAGGTTCCATTGAATAAAATGATCGAAATTTAAAATAAGAACTAAGATGACAATTATAGTTAAAATGATCTGATGATTGATCATTTAATGGCTATGCTAAAATTACTATCCAATCTATTCTGTTTCGGTCGTCTAGTCAGTAAAATATTTTAGATTTATTTTTTTGTAATTTAGGCATTATGACAAAATCAAAAGTAACCCTAAGTAACGTTTTTAGAACTATTATTTGGCCTAGAAAAAAACCTATTCTAATCGGACTTTTTTTAATTATTCTAAGCAGACTTTCTAGTTTAGTATTACCTGGAGCAAGTCAGTACTTAATGGATGATGTCATTATAAATAAGGATACAGAAATGCTAAAAAACTTATTATTATGGGTGATTGGAGCCCTAACAATACAAGCCATTACCTCCTTTTTGTTGACTAAAATATTGAGTGTCGAAGCCCAGCACCTCATCGCTAAACTCCGCACTCAAGTCCAAAAAAAAGTAATTTATTTACCAACGCGCTTTTTCGATAACACAAAGTCGGGCGAATTGGTCTCTCGAATCATGTCTGATGTAGAAGGAGTACGTAACCTGGTAGGAACTGGTCTTGTTCAGCTATTTGGGGGCATATTAACAGCATTTGTTTCTTTAGCCTTGTTGATTAGAATAAGCCCCACGATGACAATTTATGTATTGGTTCCTGTGACCATTTTTGGAGTCGTCTCGTTAAAGGCCTTCGGATATATTCGACCCATTTTTCGGGAAAGAGGAAAAATCAATGCAGAGGTCACAGGTCGACTGACAGAAACATTAAATGGCGTACGTGTAATCAAAGGATTTAATGCAGAAAAACAAGAAATTAAAACTTTTGAAGAGGGGACTGAAAAGTTATTCTTAAATGTTAAAAAAAGTCTTACTGCGACGAGCATTATCACTAGTTCAGCGATTTTTTTACTGGGACTCTCTAGTACAGGGATTATGGGCATAGGAGGTTACATGATCATGAACAATGACCTTACTATAGGAGAATTTTTGTCCTTCACCTTATATCTAGGATTCATGATTGCCCCTATTGTACAAATGAGTAATATTGGAAGCCAACTCACTGAAGCTTTTGCCGGACTCGACAGAACTGAGGAATTAATGAATATGGAATCCGAATGCGATGGTTCCACTCGAATCCAGAAAATCAAAAATATTGAAGGTCATGTTAAGTTTAATAACGTGACCTTTGGTTACGAGGAAGAAAAAAAAGTCCTCCATGATATCTCATTTGATGCACAGCCAGGATCAGTCACAGCATTGGTTGGATCATCTGGATCTGGAAAATCAACTATAGCAGCACTAGCAGCTAGTTTCATAACTCCAAATACAGGCACTATAACCATTGATGGACATGACCTTTCTCTAATCTCTTTGGAAAACTTTAGGAGTCAGTTGGGTGTGGTACTTCAAGATGAATTTTTATTTGAAGGTACTATTAAAGAAAATATTTTATTTCCTAGACCCTATGCAACCGACGCGGAACTCAGGGCTGCGGCAAAGGCAGCTTATGTTACTGAATTTACTGATCGATTTGAAGAGGGTATGTCCACGGTGATAGGTGAACGTGGAATTAAATTATCAGGAGGTCAAAGACAACGAATAGCCATAGCCCGAGCCATCTTAGCTAATCCCAGAATATTGATTTTGGATGAAGCTACTTCCAATTTAGATACAGAGAGTGAGTCATACATTCAAAAAAGTCTTGAAAATCTCATGGGTGGCAGAACTACCTTCGTCATTGCTCACAGGCTGAGCACTATACGACGAGCAAATCAAATCCTCGTGATTGAAGATGGAATAATTGCCGAAAATGGTACACATAATCATTTAATAAATAAAGAAGGACGGTATTTCGAATTATATAATTATCAGGCAAGAATATAAGTTATTCTGTTTAGATCGATGGATTACTAACGAAGCTAGAAAAAATATAAAACACTACAGACAGTATTAATGCCGAATGCTACTTTTGACTAAATCTACGGGACCTAATTTTTTCTTATCTATGAGCTTCTTATTACCTTCAATAAGTTGTAACTCTACTGGTGCAAAACTTAACTTTTTGGTTTTATCAAAAGCTTGATTAAAAAAGAACTTCGCTTCAGTTAACTCACCTTTCCCGAAATGGTAAGCATTTATATTTTTCTTCAAAGGCGCACCGGGAATAACAAAATAAGTGACAGCATTTACCGAGTACGTAGGTTTAAAAAAAATTAAGAAATTATTTATTCCTGTCTTAATATTATTCGAAAAATTTTTAAATGCTCTCCCTAATACCATAGTTGATTCAAATGTTTTATCAAACTTATCATTTTGATCGATACGAACCAACCTATCTGAAAAAAAATATCGAAAAAATTACCTCCAAGTGCTACTTCTGACTTTCTTAAATGCTCTAATTACATCCTTTTGGCTGATCTGTCCAACAAGTTTTTCTTTAAAAACAACAGGAAATCTTCTAAGCTTTCTTTTTAGAAACATCTGTGCTACTTCAAAAATATTGAGATTGGGTGCAATAAAAACTACTTCTTTGGTCATGTATGCTGAGATAGAACCTGTTTCAATGGGCATATTATGATACTTACCCCTAATTATTTCCTTCATACAATCAGATTCAGATATCATTCCAACTAATTCATTTTGCTCATTGACCACAGGTGCTCCTGAGATATTTTTACTCAACAATAGATTCATTGCCTCAATGATGGGTTGATCAGGCTTAAATTTAATTAATCTAGTTGCCATATAATCTTTTACCAAAAGATTTTGCTTATCTACTTCTTTCGGTATTTGTAAACCCCGATAACTTTTTATCATTTCATCATATTTTAATTTACAAAGTCAGATAAGATAGTAGAAATAAAAGAATTATGCAAATAAATATGGTAAATATTACCTTATCCCAAATAATATTTTAAATATTCACAGAAAGTAAGCATTTCTAAACTTATTCGTATCCTTACATGAAGGCACGTTCAATATCTTCACAAGAATCATCATCAAGCCATGTTGAAGTAGACCAAGATACAGAAAGGAACAAATAATTATTTTTCTAGCCATGATACAGGAGAAGATATTAAATTGCAATTTTACAAACCCCCATTAATGAACCAAGTAGTAGAAAAAATGGCCAATGACTTTAGGATTCCTCCAGAAAATATACACTTCAACGATATTATAGGCCCATCAGCTAGATTAAAATAGGCCGTAAATACCGTCCATTTTATTATGAGTAACCAAAAAATTCATTGGATTTTGAGAACCTGTTTTTACACTATTACATTACCTTTATATGAAGAATAAAAACGAAAAAAGTTCCTATTATCGGTTATCTCTACCTAAAACATGCGAGTCAATAGATACTTTCTTTAATCGCCATCCTTCTTTTTGAGACCTTTAAGTTTTCCACCTAATTTTGACTTGAGCTCATCACCAATGACCTCTTTAGCCTTTTCTTCGAGATCCTTAGCCTTTATTTCAACTGCCTTCTTGAGTTCAGCTGCCTTCTTATCAGCTTCTACATTCAAAACTGCTTTTTGTTTATCTACTTCTTCTTGAATCTTTTTTTTAGCTAATTTTTGCCGCTCTTTGAGTTTGATTTTTTTATCACTAGAACCCTTTTTAGTATTAGAAATACTATCCAAACGAAATTGAGGATCTTCATAATTCCCCTCGATTTTAATCTTCATCCTCACCTCTTCAGCAACTAAATCATTCAAGCCCATCAAAGAAGCAATCATATTGTTAGCAGCTACCCCCAAGTCCCCTGTTTTAAGATCGGTTTCCAGCGTGTAATCCATATTCGCCTGCACACCTGAAATCTCACTTGAACCATGAACCATCGTGGTCCTCCCCGCCAATTTAAAATCGAAAGGTTCTATAATTAAGGTTCCATCTGCAATGCCGTACTCAAAATTAATATCTTGAAGTTTCAGAGTTTCTTGTTGATCGCCTGTTATCTTATTCAATCCTTTCATGAATTTGGGGTTATTATAGGTAGCGGATCTCAAGTCTATAAGACCATAAACAGATAAGGATTCCATGACTGGAATCATTACGGTATCTAATGCCCCTTCGGTAATGAATTCAGTAGAAAAAACACCAACTAGGTCCTTAGCAACAGGAGCCATTTCTTGAATGGTATTAAATGAAGAAAATGTCTCTTTTATAGACATGGAAGATATCTTGAAATTAAAATTAAATAGTGGCAGCTGGGGATTAGAATTATAAAATCCGCTCATCAAAAAATCTCCTTCTAAAAGATTAAAATCTAAATTATCTAACTGAGCGATCCCTTCACTCATCGTGACATTGCCATCCATGTCCTTAAACTCCAAGTTGTCATACAGTAGACTTACTATGTGAGTGTTCAATGTCAGATCAATATTGGTTGGAATTCTTATTATTTCAAGCACTGCTGTATCCACTGCAGCGTCTGTTGCTGAAGTATCGGTCAAGGGGAAAAAAGGGTTAAAATTTAATGTATGAGCACTAAAATTTAATTTACCACGTAATACCNCTGAAGGCTCAAATNCATATCCTATGAANTTTTCTAAAGTACCTGTCATTTGAATATCACTTTCACCAAAGAAGNCCTTAAACTGATTCAAANCTAGTTTCTCATTATCAAAACTCAAATCTGCCTCAGGAATCCTGATGCTCACTGGAAGTGTCTCTTCGGTCAAACTAAAATCAGTCACCTGCATACTACCTTTGGTTGGAAGTTCTTCATACCTTTCTTCTTCAATTAATACCATATTACCCGAGGTTTCAAAATTTCCAGATATTAATCCTTTGAGACCGACTCCTTCAACAGGTATGATTTGAAATATTTTACCTAAATCAAGTCCTCCGCTAGCGTTCAAATCCCACGTATAATTTGCTAAATTATTAAATTCTATTTGTGTCTGGAAACTTTGGCCCTCCACCTGCATTGAAAACTCGGGCATTGAAAAAGACAGTAAATCCATATTGACACCCGGTATGAGTAAAGAAGCTTCCAATTGAATCTCTTCAATAGGTATGGGATATTCTTCATACGCCAAATAACCATTGGATATCATCATATTGATATTTATATCTGGTAACCGTGATTCATTATAGCCGCCACTTACCTTACCTGCTACATTTACATCACCGTCAACACTTACATTCTCCAAATAAGATGAGTAATCCCCTGGCAAAAGTGATATAATTGATTTAATAGACATACCAAGTGATTGAAATTCAATATCCATCAACATATCTGCATCAGAGAGAAGCATCACGTTTCCATTTAAACCTATAGCCATTGTTCCTAGCATCAATTTGTTTTCGCTGAATGTATATTTTGAAGCTGGCAAATCCATCTTAATAGTAAGGTTTCCATCGAATGTCTTTCCTTTGAGATAATTTGTCCCCTCATAATTTAGATCCACCGAAGCTATAGTTGTTTTGGTAATTAGATCGAAAATATCTTGTGAAAAGTCTCCATACCCAGTATGATTAATACCCAGAAGTGCCGTATAAACTCCAATTGAAGGATCATTATATGCAAGATTCCCATCAATAATTTCCCATTTTTTTATTTCCAAACGGAACGCTACCTCCTCTTGAGAAGGTATTTCTGAAGGGGTTTCGTACTCTATTTCTTTAAAAATATCATAATTGCTTTGCCCGTCAAATAGGGATAAAATATTAATCTCAGGTGCCCTAAAAACAATCTCATTAATCGTTATCTGTTCTCCAGAAATCACTGAAAGAAGATCAAGAGTGATTTCAAAAGAAGCCACTTGAATCAAGGTATCGGATTCAAAAGTATCCATACCGTACACTCCAAAATCCTTCATTGAAAAAGTAAAGTTTGGAAAATTTTCAAATAAAGAGAGACTGAATCCATTTTGATCATAAAAAATATGAGCATTAACTTTTGCTGCAATGGCATCATCAACCGCTTTTTTCGCATCTCCCTTAAAAATGATGGGTACCGCAATAAGAAGCCCAAGTAAACTGACCAACAATACACCCAACACGAAAAGAAACTTTCTCATAACATTATGATTTTAGGATAAGGAAGTAATTGACCCCTAAATATAGCATTTTCATTACTCAGGAATACTCTTATTTGGTTTAACCGTATGATTTAAACCAAAAAGGAAAAACAAATATTTACCTAATTAAATTAAAAACCCCTTGTTTTAAAAAATTAACATTTATTATTGACCATCTCAATTGGAAATTGTTCAATTTTACTTTCTCTTAAGAGCTTGATCAGCTTTTAGCAGTTCTTAAATCAGTCATACAGATAAATAAACAATTTTAAATGAAAAAAATACTTGGAAAAATTACAATCATCACTTCCATTTTAGGACTTATGTTTTTTTATGGATGTAGCGAAGACGGAATAATACCAGCAGCAGTGCCAGATATCGATATTTCCCTATCAGCAACAACCTCCGATGGAACCGCCTTGATAAATGGTGGAGAAGTGAATGTATCGGATACGTTCTCAATTATCGTCTCCATTTCTGCTGAAGTAGGTTTCAACACTTTAAACGTAAGTGGTAATGTAACTAGTACGGTGAATAGAGATGATCTGAATTTAGCCTCAGGTACTCAGGACGCAGAAGTGACTTTTAACATTTATAGCAGTTCTTTGGGAGAGGGCAGCATTGATTTCGAGGCTGTTGATGAAGAGGGTAATACAGCAACCACCTCCTTTTCTTTTATCGTCGTTTCCCCTGCAGCTAAAATTCAAACTGCTGTGATCTTGTATGCTCCTCTCGGCGATTTGAGTTCTGAAACCTTTTATTCAATTGAAAATAATGAGACTTACAGTCGAAATGAAGTAGAATCCACGACAGATTCGATCTCAGCTAGTATTGACTTTGGTTACTATTATGGAACCAATGATAACGCCTCATTAGCCTCTCCTGCCGAGTACTCAATCTACAACTTGACTGATGCCGGCTGGACCACAAGGAATGCCACTATCTTAGCTGCCACGAGCATTACAAGTGCTGAGTATCTTGAAATGGTTACTGTCAATGACCTAGAAACAGCGATCTCAGGTGTGGATGTGAGCAATGCCAATGGTACTGTGACCAGTCTGTCCGAAGGTGACATCCTTATGTTTAAAACCGTAGATGACGTTCAGGGTTTAATCCAAGTAAGCGCAATTTCTGGAACAGATGGCTCAGACGGTATGATTGAGCTTGAAATAAAACTAGCAGTAAGTGAATAAAATTTACTTTCAATATAAATTAACCATAAATGGCCTTTCAATCATATTGTGAGGCTTTTTTTATGAAAATAGAAAAAAGATACATTAATTTTAAGATAAAAAATAAATGACAAAACTTCGATCTTGGCTATTACTCAGCGTTTTATTAATGTTATTAGGCTGTGCCACAGTGCCCATCACTGGTAGGTCTCAATTAAGCATAATCAAAAACTCAGAATTGATTCCAATGAGTTTTCAGCAATATCAAGAGATTTTAAAAACGAATGAGCTTTCTGAAAATAAAAATAAAATAGCTTTAATTAAAAAAGTGGGTTTCAAAATACAAAAAGCAGTAGAAGCTTATCTTAAAAAGGAAGGACAAAGTGAGGTTCTCGATGATTTTAAATGGGAATTTAATTTGATCGAAGACAAAACAGTCAACGCTTGGTGCATGCCAGGTGGTAAGGTCGCTTTTTATTCAGGGATTCTACCAGTATGCCAAGGTGAACAAGGTGTTGCAGTAGTTATGGGTCATGAAATCGCTCATGCCATTGCCAATCATGGCAGAGAACGAATGAGTCAAGGTATGATTACCAATGGCTTGTTGGCGTCACTCTCACTCGCGACTCAGAATCAGTCAGCCCTAACACGTGACATCTTACTGCAGTCTTTAGGTGTGGGTACCCAAATGGGCATCCTGAAGTTTTCTCGAAAACATGAAGGTGAAGCAGATAGAATGGGATTGGTATTCATGGCTATAGCTGGTTATAATCCAGAAGCTGCCCCTAAGTTTTGGAAAAGAATGGCTGAAATATCCAATGGCCCTGAAGTACCCGAATGGGTATCTACTCACCCCTCAAACGAACGGCGTATTGAGGATATAAAAAAGCATCTTCCTGAAGCATTAGCATATTATGAGAAAAAATAATCCCCCTCTTCCAACATTACTCAACATGATTCATTGGCTGACTTTTTTTTAGATGAATTGCACGTGCAGAAGGTGTTTTTTTGTATTCTTTCATAACTAAGATGCTTTTAAAATACCAATAAGTGATTTTTTGGCCTAACTAGATAGTCGATATGATCCACGGACTGCTATTCTTCCTATATGTTGTCAATTTGTCCAGTATTACTTTTAAATTCAGTTGGCCTTTTATTACCTTCTTCTTTTCCTTTATTCCTTTTTTGCCTCTACTAGGAAATTTTACAATGAAAAAATACTATCTTCAAAGTAAAAAAAATCAAGGAGTATCAAGTTCACTCAGCTCAAGCCAACGCAATTCTTTAGCCTCCATAAGAGTCTTTATTTGGTTCAATTCAACTCCTAAGGTCGTCAATTTCTCATAATGAGTTTCCCTAGCTAAATCACCTTCAATAGCCTTCTTTTGAATTTCGAGCTGATTCAAATCCTTTTCAAGATGCTCAAGCTCTCTTTTCTCACTAGAAGTCATTTTACGGGGATCATCTGCTATTTTTTTGGCCCTATTAGTCTTAGCATTCAGTGTTGTTTGCACAACTTCCTTGACTGACTTTAATTCACCTTCCATTGCCCGATAATCGGTATAATTTCCTGGAAAATCTCGAATCATACCTTCCCCTTCGAAAATAAACAAATGATCTACCAATTTATCTATGAAATAGCGGTCGTGGGAAACAATCATCAGGCATCCATCAAATTTATTTAGATAATCTTCCAATACATTCAGTGTCATGATGTCTAAATCATTGGTAGGTTCATCTAATATTAAAAAATTGGGATTGGCCATCAGCACTCTTAACAGTTGAAGCCTCCTTTTTTCACCTCCACTCAACTTACCTACAACATTGTATTGTACACTAGGTAAGAAGAGAAATTGAGTTAAGAGATTAGAAGCTGAAACCTCAGATCCGTCAGCCAATTGAATGAACTCACCTACCTCTTTCACCACTTCAATCACTTTCATTTGGGGGTCAAAAACAGCCTCATCCTGTGTGTAATATCCAAACTTTGTTGTCTGACCTATGTCTAGTTCACCCAAATCGGGTGGTAAATTTTGCGTTATAATATTAAGAAATGTTGATTTTCCCGCTCCATTAGCTCCCACGATACCAATACGCTCTTTACGCTGAAATACATAACTGAAATCATTAATGATTTTTTTATTATCAAAGATTTTAGAAATATGTTTGATTTCCATGATCTTCTTGCCTTGACGATCGGATTTGAGATTGACCTCCATTTCAGTCTTAGTTACCGACTGATTAGCCTTTTCCTTGATGTCATAAAAAGCAGCTATTCGATATTTCGCTTTTGTTCCCCGCGCCTTAGGTTGTCGACGCATCCATTCCAATTCCTTTTTAAGTAAGTTTTTTGCTTTTCCAACTGTGACCGCTTGTTGCTCTTCACGTTCTGATTTTTGTTGTAAAAAATCACTGTAATTCCCGTTATATTTAAATATCTGACCGGCATCAATCTCTAAGATTTCATTGGTAACGCGATCAAGAAAATAACGATCGTGTGTCACCATCAATAAAGTAAGATTTTGGGTTGCTAAATACTCCTCTAACCATTCGATAATCTCCAAATCTAAATGATTGGTTGGCTCATCTAATATGAGAACATGAGGCTTCACGACGAGACATTGAGCCAAAGCTACTCGCTTTTTCTGCCCACCAGATAATTCTCCCATCTTTTGATCCAAGGTGTGAATTCCAAGTTTTCCAAGAATTTCCTTAACTTGATGCTCATAATCCCATGCATTCAAGACATCCATTTGCTCTATAAAAGGAGATAAATCAACTACAGTTTCAGGGTTTTTTTCCATCTTCATTAAGGCAGATTCATAGTTTCTAATAGCTTTAAGCTCTTCTCGATCTTTGGAAAAAACGGCTTGCATCACGGTATCCTCAGCGGAAAATTCAGGATTTTGAGTCAAAATTGAAAGAGTAATTCCTTTCCTAAAGGTAACCTCACCTGAATTGGGATACAGCAAACCGGCAATTACTTTAAGTAGCGTAGATTTTCCACATCCATTAACTCCAACCAAAGCAGCTTTTTGACCCTGTTCAAGTCCAAAAGTAATTTCTTCAAATAATTGCTTTTCATCAAAGTTCTTGGTAAGACGCTCAACAGATAAATAATTCACAAGATAGGTAAGATTAAATTCAAAAGATCTGGCAGTATTAATCCACTACCAAAGTACAAAGGTAGATCCAAATCCACCCCCAAATTCATCTATTAAGATAAATATTTAAAAATGAATTTAACCTTTTGACCCATTAAGAAAAGAAGTAGTTTTGACTCATTTTGAAAAAAATTAACAGTGTTTCAAGACCAAAATGTTAGCAAAAATTAGCCTTTTCTCTGAGTTTTTTTTCAATGGCCTTAGCAGTAGACGTAGCCGCTAACCCCCCTAAACCGGTACATTTAAGCTCATGAGTCATTGCATTTCCGACCTCCTTCATTGTCATTACTACTTCATCGAAAGGGATCAAGGCATCATAATCAGATAAAGCCATATTAGCACAGGACAATGCATTTGATGCCGCCATAATATTTTTGCCCAAGCAAGGAGCTTCAACCCGATTACCAATCGGGTCACAAATAATGCCTAGTGAATTTTGTAGCGCAAATGAAGCAGCAGTCACCCCTTGTTTTAAACTGCCGCCAACCAAAGTGACTAGAGCCGCCGCTGCCATAGAACCTCCTGCTCCAGTCTCTGCTTGACATCCAGCAACCTCTGCTGAAAAGGTGGCATGTTCTGCAATAAAAACACCAATAATGCCTGCCGAAAATAAAGCTTTTATGATGGTTACTGGATCTGAATTAAGCTCCTCGGCAGCCCCAAATAGGGTGCCCGGTAAAACACCACAAGAACCCGCCGTAGGAGCCGCAACAAAAACCTCCATGGCACTTTTCACCTCCATCATAGCGGTAGTGTACATCACTATTTTATTGAGCATCCCACCATTAAGCAATTGACCACTATCGTTTTTCAACTTATATTTAGTAGACTGAACCGGTAATATCCTGTCATCATAATGCGTTCCCTTGATTCCTTTATTTATCCCATCCTTCATTATTTTGGCAATATTTTCCATCTTTGACCAAGCCTCTTTTTGAGAAATATTACCTCTTTTGGATTCATATAAAAGACCCAATTCCCATAATTCAAGCTTTTCTGAATTCCCTAACTCAAGCATTTGGCTACAGTATCTAAAAGGGAGGTTGGATGTGTCTCCTTCCAAAACGGGAACTACTGGTTTCAAATAGCATACATTTGAAACCCCAGGTAAAAATTCAAGTTCATTTATTTCTTCTTTTTTAAATTCAATAAGAGTAGTGATTTCAATGAAACTAGTCGTAAGCCGAAGATCAGGCTGCACAAAATTCGGCAACATAGATTGAATTAATTCAAGGTCCTCCCCATAAATCAAAACAACATATTTATCACCGAAAATCGAAACCTCCGCACCATCTATATTCAGTACTTCCATCATGCCACCTCCGGTACTTATGGCAGAGAGAGTATGGGTTATCAGTTGATTTGAGATGGTTATGCGATAATAATTAGGATGTGGAGCATCATAATCCAAATAATTTACGATAGTTTCAATACCTGCTTTTTCAAGAGCCGAACGATAATATGGCATTTGCTCATCATCGGCTTCCCAACCAAGTAAGCCGCCATAAAGACCCATGTCCGTACCTTGGCTTTCATGCGTAGTTACCAAAGATCCATTGGGGTCATAGTCCACCACAATTGCCGTGATCTGCTCATGCATGAGTTGCCTTAATAACAAACCTATACGGCAAGCGGCCGCACTGTGTGAGCTCGAGGGTCCTCGCATCACCGGACCCAAAACATCATTAAATATACTAGATATTGCCAATGNTCTTTAATTNAATTNTNATTAAAAATAATAAATTAAANTCTTAATTGTACTATCTCAATAAGATCTTCCATCTTTTACATTACACTATTAAAATACAAAGTCCTTATAATGGGTTAATTTCAATCTATTTATATCGATATTTAAACTATGAAAAACCCATTAATTGAAGTTTGCGTTGATACCCTTTCTGATGCCTTGTCTGCAGAGTCAAAAGGTGTAAATCGAATCGAATTGTGCAGCCACTTATCCCTGGATGGATTGACACCCACACTTGAATTAACAAAAAAAACACTAGCAGCCCTTAAAATCCCAGTTCATGTCATGATTAGATCTCGAGCAATTAATTTTCAATATTTACCACATGAAGTTGAAAAAATGATTGAGACAATACACACCTACAAAGGACTAGGCATTAAAGGAATCGTATTTGGTGCCTTATTAGTAGATCTTACCATTGATGTACACACCATTGAGAAAATTGCAAAAGCAGCAGTTGGATTGAACTTTGTATTCCATAAAGCAATTGACCTCACTCCAAACCCTGTTGTTGCTACCCAAACTTTAGTAGCGATCAAGGGCATTACGCATATTCTCACCTCTGGTGGTGCTCCCACTGCGCGACAAGGTGCTTCTGTTATTCGGAATATGGATGCCCATAGCCAGCATATAAAAATCATAGCAGCTGGTAAAATAAAGGATTATAACTTGAATGAACACATTAAATTAATAGGAGTAAACGAGTATCATGGAAAGCGGATTGTAGGTCATCTTAAATGAATAAAATAAATAAAAATGAATTAGTCCTTAGATGTAGTAAGCCAGATCTTATAATTTTCAGACAATTTAAACATCTAAGTACCAATGCCTATTACTGAAAAATTGATTTTGACTTATATCTAAGCAAAGATTTTTCCAAGTCAATTTCTGTACAAAGTCCTGAAGAAAAGAAAATGTATATAAAATAGCACATATGATCCGTCAAAATGCCGCGCAATCTGGATATACAATTTAAAATTACCAATATGAGTCGTTTTCCAAAATATAGATTCAATATTTATTCTTAATTTTCTAACTTAACAGACTAAAAAATGAAAATATCTTACTATGTCGAATTTATCTCCTTTTCACTTAGCTATCCCTGTAAAAAATTTAATAGCTGCGAGAACTTTTTATCGAGACATTATACAGTGCACAGAAGGTAGAAGTGATACTCATTGGGTAGATTTTAATTTTTATGGCCACCAATTGGTGATACATGAAATAAAACAATCCATCGAATCCGAAAAAGAAAATCATAATTCAGTAGATGGCCATCAGGTTCCTATTCCTCACTTTGGAATTGTTTTAGAGATGGATCTTTGGAAGGAATTATCCGAAAGACTCAAAAGTCATCAAATTGATTTCCTTATTGAACCTTATGTGAGATTTGAAGGTCAGCCTGGAGAGCAAGCCACTATGTTTTTCAAAGATCCTTCAGGCAATGCATTAGAGTTCAAGGCATTTAAAAATTTATCCCAACTATTTGCTAAATGATTTTATAATCCATCATATATGAAAATTATCAATGTGGGACTTCTAGGTTATGGCATGGCAGGGCAAGTATTTCATGCGCCGATAATTAACTGCATCTCTGGATTTAATATTAAATCTATTCGAACGACCAACCCTTTTTGGAGCAAGCAAGCCATAAAGAGGTATCCGCAAGTAGAAATAGTGACTCAGTCAAACATGATTATTGAAGATCCAAAAATCGATCTCATAATCATAGTTACACCTAATGAATTTCACTATCCATTAGCTAAAAAAGCCCTACTTGCAGGCAAAAATGTGGTTGTCGACAAACCATTTACAATCACTAGTGCAGAAGCTTCGGATTTAATTCAACTAGCAAAATCCAAAAAATTATTACTCTCAGTTTATCAAAATCGTCGATTCGTTTCCGATTTTTTGGTAGTGAAAAAAATCATAAATTCCCAACGTCTTGGTAAGATCGTAGATGTAACTATGAACTTTGATCGTTTTAGAAATTCATTTAATGGAAATTGGAGAGAAGACCTTGTTCCTGGATCAGGTATACTTTATGACTTAGGATCTCACCTGATTGATCAGGCTATCGTCTTTTTTGGACTCCCCGAATTTATTACCGCCGACTTAAGGAATCAGCGTGGGGGTAAAGCCAATGATTATTTTGATTTAAGATTGGATTATCCAGGACTTAAAGTCAATCTAAAATCAAGTATGTTAGTTAAAATTCCAGGTCCTGTTTTTAAANTAAATGGAATGAATGGCACTTTTGAAAAATTTGGACTTGACATTCAAGAAGNAGATCTAACCGCGGGTCTGGCTCCTGATCGCAAGAAAAACTGGGGTCAAGAACCTATCGAAAATTCTGGAAAGCTCAGCTTGTTAGTGGATAATCAAGATATCACAGAAACCATAGTGTCACCTCCTGGAGACTACCGAATATACTATCAAAATATACATGATGCTTTAATTAAAAATAAAGCCTTATTGGTAGATTCAAGAGATGCCATGTACACCATTAAAATTATAGAAATTGCTCTAGAAAGTGCAAATAAAAAACGTACCCTCCCCATGGAGATAACAGTTTAAATTCTTAATTTCTAGTAATGAAAAATACTCTCCCCTTAATATTTGCCCTTCTACTTTTTCAGACTCAAGCTCAGTACATTTATCCTGACCAAGAGGTTGCGGTACTTGTTAATAGTAAGGACTTGGTCGTTCAGTTACTTCCTGAAAGTTCCGGAGTTGAAAAAGCATTGAACAATGTCTTGAAAGAAACATTTCAAGAATACTGGCCTAATAAAAGTGTGAAATATATGTTTCCCAAAGGTGTTAAAGCCCTTTTAAAATCAAAAACTCAAGACTATGCCTTTCTCACTCAAACTGAATCTCTTGGCAAAGAAATAAAATCACTTCCTGCATATGCAAATGGAAGAATGGAAGAGTGGATTTTAGGTGCCTCAAAAGAAGCTACTACGGAACAGAAAAATGCTTTATCAAATTTTAGTTATGACAAAGTACAATTAGAATATCACGAACATAAATTAAGTGTTTTTGATGGCAAAAGGGAAAAAATAGCAACGATAATCACATTTGTTAATGGTAATTTGGGTAAACACGATTATGTATTTTTATCTCAACAATTACGGCACCTACTCAAGAGTGCTGCCGCAGGTGTTACCCGTGATGAGTTTTGGAATGTAGAGGAAAATATTAAAGCCTTAAGAAATACAAAATATAGCTTATTAGAGGATTATTTTAAAAAAGAAAACGTCTACCAAATTGACAAGACACTCGTAAATTTATATACCATGATTCCCTTTAAAACCTATCAAAAAATCATAGTTGAGAAAACTCTTGGCAGAAGTTATCCTAAAATTATTTTCTCCTATTTACATGGTAAATTCATGTGGATAATGATCAGATCTAGTGATGGTCGAATTCTGTCTATTAATAGCTGTAATAATTATAAATTTACCGGAAGTTATCCTGCAAACGAAATGATTCGATCAGGTGATGTTTACAAATCTATGGATGATTCCATTCAAATCCTTTTCAATAAATATCGATAAATGATGCCTATAAAAGGTTTCCTTCAGATATGAATTGGGTTTAACGATGAACTAATAGAATAAGAACGATTCTCTGATTTGAAAAAATCATAAAATGATCTATTTTTAAAATGATGAGTAATTATGACCTGTTCGAACCCTATCCAATCTCACCTGCAAAAATAACACGTCTGGCAGGTTATGGTAGTGTCAATTATCAAGTCGAAGATATCGCTGGCCAAACATATCTTTTAAAACATCATATCGATTCGGACAGCTTCAAAAGAATCGAAGCTGAAAATAAAATCATGTCTCATTTGTCGGAGCAGCTGCCGATAGAAGTTTCAAGTCCTTCCTTCGACGGGCTGATTACCTATCCCGATCACAGTTTCTCAAGGATGCTTTGCTTTATCAATGGTGTTTTTCTCAAAGATGTCAAAGCTACACCTGAATTGAGCTTCAATTTTGGAAAAATGATTGCTTTGTCACACCAATCTTTAAGTACCTACAGAGATGTAGAAATTGAAGCTTATGATCACAAATGGAATATGATGAATTGTCTAGATAGTTGTAAGGATATCAGCCTAATTTCTGATCCCTCGCAGCGGAAAATAGTCAACTATTTTTTAGAACAATACAAGCAAATCTGCGCTGTTTCACTTCGAAAACTTCCAAAACAAATCATTCATAATGATCTAAATGATTGGAATGTATTAATTGAAGGTAACCAAATCAAAGGTATCATAGATTTTGGTGATATATGTTATGCACCAAAAATATGTGATCTGGCTATTGCTATGTCTTACTTACTCCTTGATACTCCTACTCCGCTTACTAGAGCAATCGCTTTGATTGAAGGTTATCTTTCTATACAAAAACTTGATGAAAAAGAAATTGATCTCCTTTACTATCTGATCCCTGCACGTATGTGTGTGAGCGTAATTAGTTCAAACAAAGAACGATCTCAAGGTAATACCGAAGATTATATTTTTGTCACCGAACATAAAGCTTGGACGTTATTATCTAAATGGTTCGAAATGAATCCTATTCTGTTTACCAATAGTATCAACAAATCTCTTGGCCTTCAACGGACAGATCCAACATCCACTCTGATTGAAAAAAGAAAAAAATACCTCAGCAGTGCTCTGAGTCTAAGTTATGATGACCCCATTCACATGACTTCTGCTGCCTTTCAATATATGTATGCCGCAAATGGTGATACTTATTTGGATGCTTACAACAACATTCCACATGTAGGCCATTGCCATCCTGAAGTCACTCAAGCTGCAATTGAACAAACAGGAAAGCTTAACACCAATACGCGATATTTATATGATTCTTTAATGTCCTACAGTGAAAGATTATTGAAGTATTTTCCCAATTCCCTCAATAAAGTTATCTTCGTGAATTCTGGCAGCGAGGCCTCAGATCTAGCAATTCGTATGGCTCAAAATCATACTTCCAATGAGCATATTTTAGTATTGGAAGATGGCTATCATGGGCACACGCGAATTGGAATCAATATCAGTGCTTACAAATTTAATCGAAATGGAGGCCATGGAGTTAATAAAAACATAACTGTACTCCCCTTTCCTAAAATGTACAAAGGAAAGCAAAATTCAGGCAAAGGCTATGCCTTAGAAGCCATAAACATCATTGATGATCTGCTGGTAAAAGGAATTACTCCGGCAGCCTTTATCGCTGAACCAATATCAGGTTGTGGTGGGCAAATCCCAATTGCCGATGGCTATTTGCAAACCTTATATCCCTATCTCAAACAAAAAGGAATTATATGTATTTCAGATGAGGTTCAAGTTGGTTTTGGTCGTATGGGTAGTGTCTTCTGGGGCTATGAACTCTATGATATTATACCTGATCTAGTCGTACTTGGAAAGCCTATGGGTAACGGACACCCCATAGGGGGCGTGGTCTCAACTTTAGATTTAAACGAATCTTTTGATAATGGGATGGAATTTTTTAGTTCCTTTGGAGGAAATCCCGTTTCTATGCAAATAGCAAATGCCGTTCTTAATGTAATTGAAGATGAAAATTTGCAGAGAAATGCAGCAAAAGTAGGTAGGTATTTTGACCAATATGCGAAAAATTTGAGCATATATTACCCTCAGATCGGTGATGTAAGAGGCCGAGGACTCTTTCTTGGGATAGAATTAGTCCATCCAAATAAACTCATACCGGCAACAGCTTACACCTCAAAAATAAAAAATGAACTGAAAAGGTGTTTCATATTGACCGGTACAGACGGCCCCGAAAACAATGTATTAAAATTGAAGCCTCCTCTTTGTTTTACCGTTCAAAATGTAGATCAATTTTTCGATGCATTTGAAGGAGCCCTCAAGAAAATATCTCTTTAATTTTTAAATACTCAGTCAACTCACTTCTTAAAGGCTATCCATATACAATTGTTATAATAATTCTGAATTTTAATTTAACCTCCGTTTGGAAAGATTTTATTTGTTAGACAAATTTATCAAAATTGAAATAGTGAAAAAAAGTAAATATTTAAGGGAATTTACCAATAGTTCATTTCTTTATCATAATGTATTTGTCTAAACTAACCTCAATTGATTCCCTTAAAAGAATTTTTAAGTTTGTTAAATTGTAAAGAATGCATAAATAATCTTGACATTACTGTTGATATTTAATGAACTTTACACAAAAAACAATCCACTTGAAAAAAAACTCTAAAAAGAACCTTTGGATGGCTTTGGCTATCCTAATGTTGTCCTGCAATTATGAGGGCTCTCGTCCTAAATTAGCGGAAAAATCAGATACAAAGTCAAAAAAACCTCTCAATATTATTTTACTAATTGGTGATGGTATGGGACTCAGTCAGCTTTCCTCAAGTTTTTATTTTAAGGTTGGACATCCCAATTTTGCACGATTCAAGACGATTGGATTAATCAATGTCACTTCGGCAAATTTAAAAATCACAGATTCTGCCGCAGGTGCTACTTCTTTTGCATCGGGAATCAAAACATATAATGGTGCCATTGGTGTTGACATGAATAAGGAACCTATTGAAAACATTGTTGAATTACTCTCCAAAGAAAATTACCAAACCGGCCTTATTGCAACCTCCTCAATTACTCATGCCACACCTGCCGCATTTTACGCTCATGTTGCCTCTAGAGATTGGGAAGAACAAATAGCTGAACAAATGTCCAGCTCGCCTATTGATTTTTTTGCAGGTGGTGGTTTAAAGTTCTTCCAAAACCGTCAAGATGGTAAAAATATGTTAAAGTTACTTGAAAATAAGGGATTCGATATCCATACTGATTCTCTTGTCCAAAAGATTGATAAAAGTAAAAGACATGGCTTCATATTAGGAGAAGAAGACATGCCTAAAATGATAGAAGGAAGAGGTGATTTTCTAATGAAATCAACACAAATAGCATTAAGCTATTTTGAAGACAATAACTCCCCTTTTTTTCTCATGGTAGAGGGCTCTCAAATTGATTGGGCAGGACACGATAATGAAGCTGATTATCTAATCACAGAATTATTGGACTTTGATCAAATGTTGGGCTCAGTCTTGGATTATGCAGAAAAAGAGGGCAATACTTTGGTCGTTGTCACGGCAGATCACGAGACAGGAGGATTTACCTTATCTGGAAAGATCACTGGACAAAATTCAAAAGGTGAACACGAACATGATTATAACGTCATCGTTCCTACATTTTCAACTACAGGTCACAGTGCAGCCTTAATCCCAGTTTTAGCCTTTGGCCCCCAGTCATCGCAATTTTCTGGATTTTATCAAAACAGTGATATTTATAATAAAATAAGGATAGCATTAGACAAATAAGCATCATATATAGATCTCACATTCTGGTAGATAAACTGATTGAAAACATAATTCTCTCCTAAGTAAAGTTTTTCAAAGACAATGATGAATCTTCTTTAGTAAAATAAAATCAGCGTTCTTTTTGTTCCTCGTCAAAACTATTTTAAGTATTATCTTTAAACTACTTTAATCAAATAAATTGATTTCGTATCCATTTTACCATCAAATCAAGAACAGCCAATTGATCGATGATTAAATCCAACTTCTAAATTGTTATAAACTATTTTAACCTCACATGCCTAACTTTCTTATACTGACATTTCATGATCTTTGGCGTTTTGTTAAAAAACCCATAGAACTAAGTCATTGTAAAGCATCTCATCAAGTTAAAATAGAAACCTGTTTGGCCCTCTTTTTAATACAAATACCTCCTCTTTTGGTGCTTTTGATTCTACTTGGTATGTTGGAGAAATTAGGTCTTTGGGAGGAAGATATGCATGGTTTGCAAAGAATTTTCAAAGAAATGGAACCAGCTTTTATTTTCTTTTTCGCCGTAATTCTGGCTCCTATTTTTGAAGAAATAATGTTCAGACTTATTCTCAAATTCAGATCTAATTTTCTAATATTATGGTCTGTTCAGTTACTCACTCTATTGCAAAAAGATAAAAAAAGACCCCTTCTTAAGTTGACTCGAAAAGTTTGGGACAAATTTTATAAATGGATTTTTTATCTTATAACTTTGGCTTTCGGACTCATGCATATCCTGAATTTCGAGCCTTCCTTAAATATCGTTTTGCTGGCTCCTATTCTAGTAGCTCCTCAAATCTTGATTGGCATCAATCTGGGTTACATCCGCATTAGATTTGGATTAATTTGGAGCATCTTATTTCATGCATCCCATAATGGCGTTTTAATGACTATTGCCTTACTTACAGGAGAAATATAATTTTGATTTAGGTAAAAATTATAAATATAAGAAAAAAAATACTTCATAACGTTGATATGAAAACCTATCATTTAAAGGGTCTTTTGCAACAAAAAGGTTGGTTATTGGATCCATTTGTAACTATTAATTCTAAAGGAAAAATTACCAAAATTGCTACAAGTGGCATCTCCGATGAATACATAAACGGTTACGTCATACCTGGGTTCCAAAATGCTCATTCACACGCTTTTCAATACGCGATGTCTGGTCTAGCAGAAATACACAACTATCAATCTCGTAAAGATGATTTTTGGGCTTGGAGGTACGCCATGTACAGAGTGGCCCTATCAGTAAATCCTGAACAATTAGAATCCATAGCCACCATGCTCTATGTAGAAATGCTTCGAAATGGCTATACGTCAGTAGCTGAATTTCATTATTTGCATCATGATGACAAAGGCCTGCCCTATACTAATATGAGTGAACTGGGAGAGCGATTGATTTCAGCAGCTAAAATAGCAGGTATTCATATTACTTTGATACCCATATTTTATCAAAAAGGAGGATTTGGACAGCCAGCTGAAGCATATCAAAGAAGATTCTTAAGTAAGGATGTTGACGACTATTTTCGGTTATTAGAAGACTCTATTAAATCCATCAGACATTATGAAAATGCCCAAATCGGTTTTGGTATCCACTCGTTACGAGCTGCAGATCAAGTTTCCATGAAACGCATTTTTAAAGAAGGGCCAGCAGACCGACCCATCCATTTGCATCTGGCCGAACAATTAAAGGAAGTAGAAGACTGCATTAATTATCACGGAGAAAGACCTGCCCAATGGTTATTAAATCAGGGTCTTTTGAATGAGCGATTTCACCTCATTCATTGCACTCATTTAAATTCTAAAGAAGTGAAAGGGGTTGCTGAAAGTCAAGCACGAGTCGTACTTTGTCCAGCCACAGAAGGGAATCTAGGCGATGGTCTTTTCGAACTCAGATCATTCCAAAACCGGGGAGGTAAGTGGTCTATTGGTACGGATAGTCAAATCAATCTCAATCCCATAGAAGAACTCAGGATACTGGATTATGGTCAACGTACCAAAACTCATGATCGTGCGCAGTTTACTTCTGAACATCAAGGAGATGCGGGAAAGTTTGCCATAGATATGACTTGGCACAATGGAAGAATAGCCATGGGAGAAAAAAAATCAAATTTTCTTACTGTAGGGGACTTCTTAGATGCAGTCATCTTAAATGCCAATACTCCCTTAATATCGGTATCAAAACCCGAAACCATTTTGGCTACCTTAGTTTATTCAGGTCAAACCAGCGATTTGATGGGTACCTTAGTTAACGGTCAATGGGTAATTAAAAACCAAAAACATATAAATCAAGACGCAATACAAACCTCCTTTATCAAAAGTATGGGCCAAATCAAGATTAGATAATGTTCCAAATATTAATAAAGAAACTCAAAAGCACTTCTATAATGACCTCTCGATTCGTAATGTTGAATTAATTTATCAAAAAAACTATATCTGCTCAAAGTCGTCGAATCTCCAATAAGCAAAAGCTTACATTTAGCACGTGTCATAGCTACATTCAATCGCTTTTCCTCTGACAAAAAACCTATAACACCTTGGGTATTGCTTCGCGTCAGAGAAATCAAAACAATATCTCTTTCTTGACCCTGAAAAGCGTCCACTGAGTTGATACTTATCCTTTTTAACAATACAGGTGGATATTTAAGTTCACTCAAAAAATGCTTTAATAATTCTACTTGAGCTTTATAGGGAGCAATAATAGCATAACTGTAATCTTCCGGCTGATCAAGACTTGTTACAATTTCTTTCAACCGATTGATCGTAAAATTTGCTTCATCACGATTAAAAGTACTTAAAGTTTCCTTGTTCAATGTCTCCTCGTATCCACAACCCGCCGTATCGATAAATACGGTCGATCTTTCAAACTTTAACGGTCGGTCAAAAATAGATTGATCTGATATCAATAAGCCTTGATAAAAATATTGGTTAGAAAATGCCATGATCTCAGGATGCATACGATACTGCTGGGTAAGCATTACATCAATATCATATGCATTGATACATCGTTCAAAAATAGTATTCCCAAACCCTTTAGCTAGCGCCTCCTTTGATTTCACCGTAGGTGCCAACTGCAAATGATCTCCAGCCATGATAACCCGATCTGCCTTACTCAAAGCTATCCATGCTGCGGGTTCTAATACTTGGGAAGATTCATCAATAAATACAGTTTTAAAACGCTTATCAGCAATACGTTTATTATTAGCTCCTACCAAAGTGCATGCAATCACAGATACCGTATTTAAGATGTCTTCAACCATTTGATCTTCTAATATTCGTCCCTCTGCCTTTAGTAATCTAGCTTCATGTAACATCAATTTACGCCCTTGAGCCTCTACACGGCCAAAACTGCGCTGATATTGCTTTCCTAATCGCCTGAGTTCATCCGCTTTTTTTCTTATTTTTTTTAATTTTTTAAAAAGCGGATGCTCAATGATTTGTGCATCTAGCGTATGTTTTTCTATCTCTTCTATCACGCGAGCAGGGTGACCCAGTCGAGTAACAGATACTTGTTTTTGATGGAGTTTCTCAACGATCAAATCAACTGCCGAGTTACTGGGTGCGCAAACCAATACTTGTTTTTCTATTTGTAAGACATCTCTAATACTAGTCACCAAGGTTGTTGTCTTCCCCGTACCTGGAGGACCGTGAATCAGGCCTATATCCTTGGCTGCATTGACTTGATTTAAGGCTTCATTTTGACTCGCATTCAAATCTGGGTAAGTTATACCTTGCAATACCTCAAATCTAGGGCTCTTATTACCTAACGTATATTGAATCATTTCTGCTGTTCTTCCTTGTTTTGTTTCCAATAGGTCCACCAACACTTTTTCCATTTGATCATAAGTGGCCTCATCAAATAGCAAGTCCAAGCCAATTTTCGCCTTATCAAGCCACTCTGGTGCTTTATTTCTGCCCAACATAATGTCAATTTCATCAGTTTTCACTTTGGATATGATGCCATGACATGAATGTGTTTTTTGATCTTTATTTGCAAAAAGACTCGCTGATACACCCACCTGAAAAAGATGACGCCTCCCCTTCATTGGCACATATCCAAAGGTTAAAATACAATGGTCTCCTATTCCCAACTTAAAACTTTTGAAATGTAGTGGGTAACAGGTCACACCATCGGACTTGCGCTGATCTATTGATTTATTACGAATTTTAGTCTCATACTGATCTCTATCTTCCTGACGCTCTATTTTAAGAAGTTCGAGTAATTGAGAAAAATGCTGATGTGAATCCGTCATATTTGTTAATTTCTTTAATTAATTATCATCATCAGTAAATACAGTTTTTTGATCTCAAGCGACGATCTTCAGTAGAGTAAAACAAACGGATTTAAGTACCCCATTTCGAATCATTAATTTCCAATGATTTAATATTAATATTTTTTTGACTTACAGTTATAAAATTATACTCAACAACAACCTTATTGATATATCAGGTGATCACAATAAATAAATCATCAAAAGGTAAAAAACCGAAGGACATATTAAGACACCGATCCCCGTATAAAAAGTAGCTGTCAATGCACCATAAGGCACTAATTTGGGGTCTGTAGCCGCTAATCCTGCCGCGACTCCACTAGTGGTACCTATCATTCCTCCAAAAATCATGGCTGTACTTGGATTATCTAATCCTATTTTTTTGGCCACTAAGGGTGTAATAATGGTTACAAAAATAGTTTTGACCACACCCGCCGCCACGCTAATCGCAATCAAATCAGAAGAAGCACCAATGGCAGCACCAGTAATAGGCCCAACGATATAGGTACAAGCACCTGCCCCGATCGTAGTGAAACTCACCGGATCTGTATAGCCCATTACATATCCAATTGATCCTCCTACAAAAAAGGTAACTATTACCCCTATGAATAGAGAAATAATCCCGGGTAATCCCGTTTTACGCAACTCAGACAAGTTCGCCCCCATAGCGGTTGCTACTATGGTGAAATCACGAAACATAGCCCCTCCCAACAACGCCATACCCGAAAAAAAAGAATGATTTGAAATACCTTTGTCACCTCCAAAGTAAGCCATCACAAGAGCAGCTAAAATAGCAATTGCAACACCTGGAATACGTTTATAAAAAATATTTTTTGAAATCCAATTTGCCAAAAATAACATTATCCCCACTATCAAAAAGGACACGATTAGTCCATTTTTGATAAAAATCTCATCTAAAACTTCAACGACTATCATTTTGTGGATTCTTTCAAATTCAACTGCAACCATTTAGAAATTAAGGGAATCAATAAATAACAACATGAAGTAGCTAAGATTCCGGAAAAGATAGCTACCCATCCATTCGAAAGCGCCACCTTGACATTCAGGATTGACGACATAGCAACGATCACGGGTATGTACATGTTGCTCCAAAAAATCACTCCAGCTTGGGTCTCTACGTTTAAAGAGGTTTTCTTATAAAACCGATCGTTAACCATGACCAACAATATCATTGCTATACCGACACCACCTACATTCCCTCCAATACCTAAAGCTATCCCAATGTATTTTCCAATAACTTGCCCTATCAAGTAACAAGCAGCAAGGAAGGCCACTCCGTAAATTTTCATGAATGCAAATGTAATTGTTCTTTTATTTCTTTATATAAAAGTTGAGTGATTCTAGAAGGTATAAAGTTAGTTGCATCTCTGTCTGACTCTTTTAAATTGAGAAATGTTCCATCTATTATCATGATTCTATAAATAACATATTTAAGTACAAAGTTTGTTTTATCAATAATGAGAACAAGAGTGGTTGTCACAGGATCTGGTCCTTATTTTAATATAAATTCATTTAATTTCGCTTTCATTAATCATTCTCTATTTCAGTTGTTATATCTGTTTTACTCATTTTTTATCCTAAGTTGAACTATTTAGCACATATTTTCCTGTCAGGAGACAATGATCTATTGAAAATAGGGAATTTTTTAGGTGATTTTGTCAGAAGCAAGGATCAAAAAAATTACCATCCTCAAATACAAAAAGGTATCAATCTTCATCGCTATATTGATCATTATACAGATACGCATGCTATTGTCAAAAAAAGTAAAATTCGATTGAGACCAAAATTTGGGCATTACGCTCCTGTCATTGTAGATATGTACTACGATCACTTTTTGGCCTTAAATTGGTCTAAATATGCAAAGGTTGAATTAGAAGATTTTACATACCATTTTTATAATCTTACAGAAAAAAACAAATCAATTCTTCCTGAAAAGGCCCATCATATTCTCTATTACATGAAACGGGATAACTGGCTCTATGAGTACCGGACTTTAAAAGGAATAGGCAAAGCATTGATAGGCATGTCAAGAAGAACTAAATTTGTATCAAAAATGGAATCGGCAATCTTTGAATTGGAGGAAAATTTCAGCGAATATCAAAAGGATTTCAATTGCTTTTTCCCAAAATTAAGGGCTGGCATAAATAATTATATAACGACTCAATTATGATTAAGGATGTATTAATTGTGGGTTTAGGTGCCTTCTTCGGAAGTGGATTTCGCTATTTAATCAATATTAAAATGGACCTATTGAATCTATTGTTTCCATTGGCTACTTTCGGTATTAACCTTATAGGCTCTTTGTTGATTGGTATCCTTATGGCCCTATCTTTTAAGGATCAAACCCTTTGGAAACTACTCCTTACCACTGGGTTTTGTGGAGGTTTTACTACTTTCTCAAGTTTTTCATTTGAAAGTTTATCTCTTTTCAAATCAGGAAACATTGTCATTGGCTTGAGTTATATATTCTTAAGCGTTTTTGGTGGGTTATTGTTTGTCACCATAGGGTATTACCTAACCAACAAATTTATCCAATAATCATAGATTTCGGCAAATGATCACCCTCTATAAAATCCTAGGTGTCTCAAAAACGGCAAGTAGCCAAGAGATTAAAACTGCCTTTAAAAAAAAAGCGCTCCAGTATCATCCCGATAAAAATGATGGTAATACTGATAAAGAGGAGATTTTTAAAAAAATTAATACGGCCTATCAAATTTTAAGCCATCCTAAATCGCGGGCAAATTATGATTTTAGTATTAAACCTCAAACAGTTTCATATCCTTATACTGCTCCAAAAAAAAAATACAATCCATATAAATATCAATCCACAACAGGTCCTTTTCGGACCTATGTAAAAACAGAAATCGATCAGAAGGCAAACAGAAAATCAACATTATATGCTTTTAGTTTTGTATTCATTATTGGCTTCTTAGTCGTCAGTATCGTCAGTATACGAAATGCCTATAATGAGAAAATATTCTATGAAAAACTAGAATTAAGAAAATCCATTTTCTATAAAGCTACCGCATTTCATGCCGATGGACAATTAGATGCTACCTTGTCTAAATTAAGCGAACTTAAAGGATATATCCTCCCCTATGAAAAAGAGATGGAACTATTTGAAAATAATCTCTATGCTGAATTGGTGACCCAAGTTACCCAATATCATAAGAGCAACGCCCATAAAAAGGCCTTGGCCCATTTTAATTTACTAGAGAAATATACTCCTTTCAACGAAATTAAATTACTCAATTGGCAAGCACAATCCTATCGTGCTACTTTGCAGGGTGCGGCAGCCATACGATCACTTAAAAAAATATTGCTCCTTGGACATCGAACGGTATATACCTATGTAGAACTGGCCGAAATTTATGATGAACTCTTGAAAGATTCTGAAACAGCCTTAATTTATTATGAAAAGGCTAACACATATGCTCAAGAATATTATAAGACTTTTTATGGCAAAGCATATGCAATATTATTAAATAGTGCTGATTTACCTGAAAGTCATTATCGCCTTTATAATGGACTAGCCAAGGCTTACCTAAATACTAATAATCCTATCCAAGCCTTAAGAGCAACTAAATGGAATCTAAGGGTGTGGCCAAAAAAGGGAGATGCAAACCTAATCAATGCCAAGGCCCATCTATTACTTAATGAATCCAACTTAGCTTGTGAAGAATACTTAATTGCATTAGAAAAAGGCATTCAGACCAAAAATATTTTTTGTACTTGATCAACCTACAAAATCTCCCATTTTTCTTCTACAGTCTTTCACTTGATTATTGAGAATCCATTTCCAAAAGGGAGACTTTTTAAAGATTAATTTCAAATAAACGATCAAGTTATTTCCGCGCATATTCCATAATCCTGAACTATTTTGCATTTTACTGGACTGCAAGGCATATTCAAATCCCATATCACGAGTAAACTCTCTCAGACATGGATTTCCATAAAGTACTTTCCCTGATTTATTTTTGAAGATTATATCGATTTTTTTTTGACTTTTCGCTACCCTTTTTTTTATTTTTTTAGGGGTGATGCCTATGCTTTCCTCTAGACTAAATTCAGTTCGATCTTGATCTTGACCCATGGACATCTGACCCATTAAAAGTAATATCCAAACACAAAAATGTTTTAGTATATCCATTTTCATTAATTTGAAGCGAAAGATAGTCTATTCTTAAATATCTTTGCCCCTAATTTAGCTCTTGTGAAAGATATTATCAGTTTCTTTTTAAAAACAATTCCAAGAAAACAACTTCAATTGATTAGCCATTATGTGCTAAAAATACTTGCTGTTTTTTACATGGGCAATCAGGTTGAATGCCCCGTCTGCTTACATTCATTTCGGAAGTTTCTTCCATATGGACGAATTGGTCGGCCCAATGCACTCTGCCCCAATTGTTTGTCATTAGAGCGACATCGCCTTTTATGGCTTTTTCTGAAAGATAAAACGGACTTTTTTACTGCAACAGCAAAAATGCTTCATATTGCTCCCGAACTTTGCTATATAAAAAGATTCGAATCTCTCCCTAAACTCGAGTATCTGACCGCAGATATAGAATCTCCTTTAGCTAAAATAAAAATGGACATACATGACATCCCATTTCCAGAAAATACTTTTGACATCATCTTTTGTAATCATGTGTTAGAACATGTTCAGGACGATAAAAAAGCGATGAGTGAAATACTTCGAGTGTTAAAACCCGGAGGTTGGGCCATCCTTCAAATTCCCATATTCTTACCCCTCATCGTAAAAACTATTGACGATCCGACACTTGAAGATCCTCAAAAAAGAGCTGAACTATTTGGTCAAGATGATCATGTCCGGATGTACGGGAAGGATTATGCAGATCGAGTCCGCAGTATAGGTTTTGAAGTGATAGAAGAGGATTTCATTGATGGACTTGAGCCAAACCTTATCAAAAAGTATGCACTCCCTAAGGGTGAAATCATACATCGTGCAATCAAACCCTATCAATAAAGGTCAATATACTTTTTATTGGGATCCACACCCCTAAATTTCTGAATCGCCTCATGAATTAAACCCACTGCGTAGCCTGACATTTGAATCAATGTTATCAATGGAGCATAAAGGGCTACTTTCAAGGATTTTAACTTCAATAAGGCCTCTAGAGAAATGAGTAATAAATAAGTTATGTAGCATCCGATTCCAAAAAAACCTAGATTTTGATTTAATAAACTCAAGATAAGGGCACATATAAATCCAAGGACAAAAATCAATGGAAAAAAATGCAATATTTTTAAATGACCCGGATGAAAACGCGCCAAGTTGATTCTCGCTCTTCCAAAATAATTAATTTGCTTATAGAATTGGATCAAATTAGTCCTTCTCTTGTGATACACAAAAGCATTGGGTATCAATGCTGTCTTAAAGCCTGCATTGATAATCCTGATACTGAATTCAAGATCTTCTCCCATAAATGGAATACGATAACCTCCTGTTTTTTGAAATACCTTTTGGGTAATTCCCATATTGAAACTTCTGGGATAGTATGGCCCTATTTGCTTTTTACTTCCTCTGATACCACCAGTGGTGAGAAAAGAAGTCATAGTATGGCTGATGGCTCTTTGTATAGGAGTGAATGAATCAAGAGAAGTGTCAGGACCTCCAAAAGCATCTACTTTATTCAGTTCTAAATAGCTATTTACCTCTTGAAGGTAATTAGGAGGAATAAGACAATCAGAATCAAAGACAATCAAAACCTCTCCTTTAGCCCTTTGATAACCATAATTTCTTGCATAACCCTGACCTTCATTTTCCTTAAAAAAATACCTCAGGCTTAGTTGTTTAGAATAATACTCCGCAATGGTTTGGCACGTCTTGTATGAGCCATCTTCAACCAGAACAACTTCAAAATCACTAAAGGATTGTTTCGTCAAGGAAGCCAATAACTCTTCTATCTCATCCGGTCGGTTGAATACCGGAATGATTATGGAGTACTTAGGCATTCGGTTTGATTTTTTCTTCTATTTGGTAGTCATGTTTATTGGGACTCGTTTGCATAATCATTTCTGCCAAAAATCCAGATAAAAATAATTGTACACCAATGATTAATGCCACAAGGGCAAGGAAAAATATAGGCTGATCCACTACATCTCTTACGGGTAATTCATAATGTTGATTGAGTATTTTATCTACAACCAAAAATACGGTAATCCCGAATCCACTAATAAAACTCATGGTTCCCAATAAGCCAAAAAAGTGCATGGGATTTCTACGAAAGCGGGTAATAAAAGAGACCGACAACAAATCAAGAAAGCCAGTAATGTATCTCTCAAATCCAAATTTGGTAATTCCATATTTTCTGGCTTGATGCACCACAACTGTTTCAGTGATTTTTTTGTAACCACTCCATTTAACCAAAAGGGGGATGTATCGATGCCGCTCACCATAGAGATTGATGCTTTTTACCACACGATTTTGATAGGCCTTCAGTCCACAATTAAAATCATGTAATTTAATACCTGAGAAAATCCGCGTCACCCAGTTGAAAAATTTGGAAGGAATCCTTTTTTCGAAGGGATCATGACGGATTTTTTTCCATCCTGAAACCATATGGTGACCCTCTTCTGTAATCATTCGGTGCAATTTGGGTATTTCATCTGGGGAATCTTGTAGGTCTGCGTCCATAGTAATGACCACATCTCCTGTACAAATTTGAAATCCCGCGTGCAAGGCCGCACTTTTTCCATAATTACGAGTAAACCTCAACCCTTGAACATGATCATCAATTGCTGCTAATTTTGATATCTCCTTCCAAGAATCATCCGTACTCCCATCATCAATAAAAATCAATTCTCCTTGGAGCTTTGATATTTTAAGTACTTTTTTAATCCATGTATATAGCTCTCCTATAGACTCTTGCTCATCTAATACCGGTATAACTAAAGAAACGTTTTTTTTAGATACTGACACAGTTATTATTCTGAGAATTCAGGCTCTTTACGTTTAATGATTGCACCTGAAATTAAAGACATCAACGCATAGAAAATCAAAACCATTCCAAAGCTTTTAATTTGCCCCATCACCGTGAAACTTGCAGCTGTATCTGCATCTTCAATCGCTTGGTCTATGATCTCCTGATTGGCACCAAAACCCTCCATCATTTCTACAGTTTGCTCAATAATAGCTTCCGAAATCAATTGGGGAAGATCAGGATCTATTACGTGAAACAAAAATATATTAAAGACCGTCCCTATAATTCCGGCTAGGACAAAGGCCAAAAGGGAATAAATATATCCTATCTTAAAAGACAGATATCCCCCTGCAATCTCCCGATATTGAATACCAAAATAAGTTACCAATGCGATAAATAGTACCAGTGAAGAGAGACTGAACCACCATTTAATCATCAACAAGGGATCTATGATATAAACCGTCAAGGAAATAAGTATTCCAACGACGCCAAGTATCACTCCGGATTTTAAAGCATGATCTTTCATAATATTGTATAATTTAAGTTTTTCTTTTCAAAATGGACAGTATTGGGGTAATCAGCATGGCTGATATAAACTTTTTCAACCCACCCATCAACACCAAATCTAAAGTAGTTGTTTCTTGAATGGTTTCCAACTGAATTTGATATTGTTCTTCTCCAAACCCTTCAATATACTGCGCTGATTTTATTTCCAAAAAATCAACAGCTTGTTGTTGATAACTCATCAAAATATGCTCATTAAAATTCATTATTAAAAACAAGAATACCACATATATTCCACAAGAAAATATATTCACAAAAAATCCAATAGTCATCCCTTGCCAAAAATGCAAAATGCCTTCATTATTTACCTTTTTAAATTCATTCAGAGCAAAAAAGATTACCAATCCATAAACAAATAAATCAAAAAAAAGATGGCTCATTTCTATGAAAGGATGCACTCCAATATAGTAGGATATCAAAAAGACAATTATCATGAGAAATGCCGCAACACCGGCATATCGAAAACCTACATTTTTCATAGCTTAGCTTGGGATATATGATTTTTCACCATTAATTACCCCCACAGATTTACCCGTTAACAAATGACCTAATAAAGGTGAATTATTTGACTTAGAAATGTTCGATTCTTGATTATACTGCCATTTAAGATGAGCATCCAATAAAGTTAATTTAGCAAATTCTCCTTTCTCAATCTTTATCGGGGGAAAATTCAGCACATGACGAGGACCATTAGATAATTTTTCAAGTAATGTAACTAAAGATAATTCTTTTGAAGTCAAACTAAGTAATGAAGAAAAAGCAGTTTGTAATCCGATCATTCCAAATTCTGCCAAGTCAAATTCTAAATTTTTACTCTCTAGGTCTTGCGGATGATGATCGATTGAAAGCGCATCTATGGTTCCATTTGCCAGACCTTTCTTCAATGCTTGAACATCCTTATTGGTACGCAAAGGTGGATCAACCTTATAACTAGGATCAAAAGAAGACAAACTATCATCAGAATAGCATAATTGATGAAGAATCACATCACAAGTTACCGCCAATCCAGTCTTTTTCGCTTTAGCAATCAAGGCTACAGATTCGGAGGTGGAAACACCATGAATATGGAGTCGCCCACCAGTATAGGCTAAAATAGAAAGGTCTCTTTCAATGATGACCATTTCAGATAGACTAGACATCCCTACTAAACCTAAACCGGTACTTACACTCCCTTCATGCATTTGACCCCCTCTTGAAAGACTTAAATCTCGCGGTCTACTGATAACAAGTCCTTTAAATTTCTGTACATATTGCAACGCCTTTAATAACAGTTCGGCATTCATGACAGGAATTATACCATCGGTAAATGCGACAGCACCTGATTCTCTCAAATCTAAAATTTCTGCCAAACTATCACCCTCCAATTTTTTACTCAAAGCACCCAATGGATGAGCTGAGGTCACCTGTCGACTCGCTTTGGTCAAAATGTATTCGATCGTACTCCGATTGTCCGCTACTGGTAACGTATTGGGTAGAATACAAACATCTGTGAAACCTCCTTCGCAAGCCGTTTTTAACCCAGTGATTAAGTCTTCTTTATATTCTGTTCCAGGATCATTAAAATGACTTGATAAATCCATGAAGCCTGGGGTGACTATTTTTGGAGCAGTCGTCTTTTTTTTACTCTCAACAATGGACTTAATAATACCTTTTTCTATCCTTATATCTACTTCTTGCCCGTGGTGGGCGGAGTGCGTATCTTGTACAACTACATTTCTTAAATTCATTTTATAGAAATCGAATAAATAAAGCCTCTGACAGAACAAAGAATAAGGACAAAATTAATGCAATTTTAAATAAGTTGTCTTCGGAGTCTCCAAAACCTTCATTAAGACTTAAATTTTGTAATTTTTCAATATTAATCCAATCTATATTGTGACTGTTTGCATCCAATTCAGCTAATTCTGAATGGGTTAACACCTCCATCTCAGATTCAACTCTTGATTCATTCAAAGCTATTCTTTTAATCAAAATATTTCCATTTTTAATCTCGTAATTACCTGCCTTTAACCCAAATGGAGGTAATTCCAATAGTAACCTTCCCTCTACATATTGATAATTTGGAATCCATTCAGTAGCTCCACTGATAACTCTCAATTTTTTTGAAGCATCAAAATTTCGGGTAACAATGCTTATATAATCTTTAGAAAGATCATGATATAAGGGATGAATATAGCGATTACCCCCCAATGACATTTTATACATTAAAGGTAGAAAAGTAGCATGATTTGTTACATTAGTAAATTCCTGAGTCAAAGGTGATGAGAAAAAATAAATACAATGATCATTATTTTTTACATTCCCCAAATAGCCTTTTTCAAATTGATTTTGAACCAGTATATTTACTCTACCTTTAACTTCTATGTTTCTTTTGGCTTTTAGCAGTCCTATGTCTACCTCTTTGGTATTAAATACTCCTGCAAAAAATGGATCATTTAAATCTTTAATATTTAATCCAATAGCTATTGAATCCCTAATTTGGTATATAGACCTAGAAAGAAATCTTTGATAAGAAGATCTTTCGATTTCCTTGGGGGGTATGATTAAAAAGTCATTGTAATCCTTAAACGCATCAAAGCTTTGAGGTATATTTTCAAAGCCATCTAAAACGACAAAATCTGCCGATTGCAGTTTTCCATAATCAATAGCATCGTCTTTAAATCTGGTATAATCAAAATAGGTTTTATTACCATATACCTTTTCGACTGCTCTTGTAAAATGTTCCTTAGGATGAATATGCACGATTTTACTGATTTTTGCTAAGGGCAGTGACATATAAAAGATATTGTCGAAATAAACAGGATAATCAACTAACTCAATTTTCATCTGTCCCTCTCTGATATAGCTCTCATCAAAGGACAATATCACAATGGATTCTGATCCAGCTTTGATATCAACCGATGAAGTTGAAATCAATTGATTTTCTGAAACAAGTTTAAGCCGTATGCCTTTTCTATCTTTATTTCCACTGTTTTTTAAAACCACACTTATTTTTTTTTGATCATCATAAATCTGAGTTATTTCTACATAAGCTGTATCAACGTATACATTTGAAACATTATCCACTGCTATTTTTACTAATTTGATTTGCCAATCCATATCTTTTGGAGGATCTACAGGTCCTATGGTAGATTTTTGGAAATCTGATAGATAAAAAAAAGATAACCTTTGAGACAGAGCTGAAGCCTTCTGCATGATTTGCGAAAAACTCTTGGGATCATCCGAAAGACTCACTTCAGCCAACTTGTCTAAGGTTCCCTGTTTTGAGAGCCATGATAAAGCCACTGAAGATTGATTTGTTAAAATTTGAAATTTAGCATCGTTAGGTGCCTTATTGATGAGTTCATCACTCAATTCCAAAGCTTTATTTAACCCGATTTGACCGGCAACTACTTCCCCCGACATACTTCTTGAATTATCAATATATATCAAAGTTCCATCAACAGGTCTCAAACGATCAGTCAGAATCGGTTGTGCAAAAGCCAGTATTATAAAAAACATAAAGAGTAGTCTTGAACCTAGCACTAACAAATGTTTCAAATTAGTTCTATTGCCAGTTTCATTTTTAAGCTCTTCAATGAATAAAATACTAGGAAAAACGACTTTTACCACTTTTCTAAATGAAAAAAAGTGGATTAAAATAGGGATAAGCAATAACAATAAACCCCAAAGGACAGATGGATATAAAAATGTCATCAAGCACAAGTTTATGCTAGAATAAATAAAGGATCAACTCATTTGATAAAATAGGTCATAAAAAAAGCCCTTAGTTTCCTAAAGGCTTTAATAAAGTCTGGCAACGACCTACTCTCCCACCTATTACGGCAGTACC
>NZHT01000077.1 GCA_002691385.1 Flammeovirgaceae bacterium
GCATCAGAAAGGCCTGGGAAAATTCCGTCAGCATCATTGTATGTGTAGCTCCCATTTGAAGTACTAATTGCATAAGAATAAGTCCCTAAACCCCCATAGGCTGTGACACTGATTTGTCCAGTAGATCCACCCCTACATAAGGGGTCGACCGTGGCACTAGTATTTACGACCAAAGAAATTGGGTCAGGTTTGGTGATAGAGAAAGTAGGACTGGTTTCCACTTCTCCCGATGCACCAGTGATCACGGCATAGTAATATCCTACACCAAGGTTTCTTGCCTGTATAGAAGTTGCACCAACGTTCCCGCCACCAGCTGGGTTGTTGATTTGAGTGGGGATATCTCCGCCAGCTAAGGCAGCGAAGGCGGTGCCGTTAAATTTCCACCAAACGATTGTTTTACCTCTAGCCGAAGATGCCCCATCAAAATTAATTGTGATGGTTCCGTCGTTGGTAACTCCCTCGTCAATATTATTACATGTGATGTCCGTGTGAGAACTTGAAGCAATATCAAACTGTGCCCAAGTTCTTAGAGGAGACATGAGTACAAGGATTAAAATTAAATATGAAAGTCGTCGTTGTATTGATTTCATTATTACTCAGGTAAATGATTTATAAAAAGACGGGACATTTAGTTCTTCGCTTGGATAAAGGCGGTTTACCACTAGTTATTTCAAAGAGGTAATTAAAGGAAATTTCATGAAAACCTTGTTTGGTAGCGCCCTCTGAAAGAGACAAATCATAGCTATAAACGGTGGTAAAAGTGTTTTTCTTTAAACCAACCATTAAGCTGAGAAAATTATTGTCTTCAAAAGCAAAAGGGTCCGTTCCGTAAAAAACGCCAAGGATGACAGGGGAGATTACATTGTATATGCCAACATCCAAGCGATTGAGTGGACCTTGACTGGTAAAGCTAAAGGTAGGCATTATAGCAATATCTCGCCGTGAATTTCGTGAAAGCCCTCCAAAGCGGTACCTATAGCCCATATGCCCAGAAAACCTAGTTTTTAGTTGATAATCACTGCCCTCCATAAAAGAGATGTTGTTTTTGAACAGATTGTGTGCTGCAAAACCAAACCAGAGTTTTTCCGAGTAGCCCAAAACACCAAATGAGGCATCAAAATAGTTGACCCTGCCCGAAGCTAAGCTTTCTCTAGACAGACCTGTGATGTTCCCAAAGGCGTCTAATTGATCTGAAAAAATAAAATTACCAACATTGAAATTTTGCTGGCTGTAAGAACCCTCTAAACCAAAACGAATTTGCATATTCTTGGATATAGAGAAGTCATAGCACAGAGGGAGAGCTATTTTGTTGTGGGTATATCCACTGGCCTCATCAACTTCATTGACGATCATAAAGCCAACGCTACTATGATAATCTACAAAGCTGTGATCAAAGGAAATTTGAGAAATATTATAGGCCGAAAGTGAGCCCACTTTTTGCATTCTGTAATTCAATCCAGCACGAGTAAATTCTGAAGTGCCTGTAAAAGCAGGATTTAGAAAAATAGGGGCATTATAATATTGCGAAAATCCAAGATCTTGGCCTACGGAGGGAAGAAAAAAAGAGAGCGCTATCCAAGAGCAAAGTAATTTAAAAAGTTTCATTTGAATTGATTTTATGAACAATCAATTTTTATTCATTGGGGCAAATATAAAAATGTAAACTGATATAATCTATTATATAGTGGTGGATTAACCCATATAAAGGTATAATTTCTTTATTTCACCTTAAATTGCGGGTGCTATTATATAATTATTAAGATATAAATGCCCCGGTTATCTTTTGATCTTACAGTATAGAGTAGATTTAAATAGGGATGATGAAAACAAGTAATTTGAGTTATGGCCTGTTGTTTGCGGCGATTATACTTAATCCTTCGTGTGATCCAGGTGCACCTGTTGACAGCAAAGCAGTTAAAGAAGAGATTCAATCTCGAAAGATCAGAAAAGTTTCTGCTTCAGATATTATGAAACTTGCGCTCCAGACAGGAGAAGAAATTCAAGCTGAAGTGACCCGTCAGCATTTGTCATCGTTATTTGCCTCTAAGGGAGAGATTGAGCGATGTAAACTTTCATTATTACCTGCTTTTTTGAAAGCTAAAGAGCGAGGGATTGAAGTTTCTAGAATTTCCTTGTATCCAAGAAGAAAAGGACGTCCATTGGATTCGGTTGAACTGGAAGTTTATGCGGCGTTTGAATATGCCGCCCGGCATGAACTTAAAATGGTCCCTAGTTTAGAAGAGATAAATGAGACAACGTTGCGCTATTGGGCACCTATAATCATGAAAAAGGCATGCCAGACTTGTCATGGGAAAAAGGGAGTGCATATCGATGTTAAAACTCAAAAGTCACTTGAAAAGCAGTTTCCTGAAGACCAAGCCTTTGATTTTGAAGAGGGAGCACTCATGGGGCTTTGGCAGATCAAAATACCTAAAAGAGAAATCATTAAGAATCTGTGAGAGCCTTGATTTGCGGGTAGCGATAACAATCTAGACTGTGATCATTAACCATGCCAATGGCTTGCATGTAGGCATATGTAATAGTACTCCCTACAAATTTAAATCCCCGTTTTTTGAGGTCTTTGGATAAATGAAGTGAGATTTTAGTCTGACTGGGGGGGCTCTCTTTTTTAGAATGCCATGCGCCTTGAATAGGTTGGTGATTGACAAAGCGCCAAACATAAGCATCGAAAGATCCAAATTCTTTTTGTATTTGGATAAACGCTTTAGCGTTTTTAACAACGGAAGCTATTTTGAGGCGGTTTCTTACGATATTGGGATTCTTGGCAAGGGACTCCAAATATGTAGAAGTAAATTTTGAGATAAATTGAACATCAAAATCAGCAAATGCATCACGATAGCCATTTCTTTTGTTTAAAATAGTTCGCCAACTTAGGCCTGCTTGTGCTCCTTCTAAAGTTAAAAATTCAAAATGTATTTTATCTTCGTGTACGGGAACTCCCCATTCTTCATTATGATAGGTTATATAATCGGGAAATGTGTTAGTCGCCCACTTGCAAATTTTTTTATTCATGACAGCTGATCTGATAACATAACTGTTTTACAAATTTAGTTAAGTGTGGCAAAAGAAGATGGTAAATAAAAAATTAATGATCTTGTTTGTTTTTGTTCTCAACCAGGGAGTTTGGGCACAGGTTTTTGAAACCCATTTAATGTCTATGTCGGGGAGTTTAACTGAGGGCATTACTTCAGACCGAGTTTGTGTCATCATTGATCAAATGCCCGAAGTAGAAGATCAATTGCTGGCCCAAAAACTACATTTAAATTTGAAAGCAATGGGAATTGATGCCATGAGCTATCTCTATTACGATCAGTTGTATGGCGGGCAAGATGTTTACAGAAAGACATTTGCAATTTTGCAAAAAAGACAAATCGAGGTCCTGATGTTTGTGGAGGTATCCACCCAAGGGTTTACCTTGACTCTGACGCGTATGGGAACAATCAGGTTGATAGATTTTGAAACCAAAGCATGGCAAGTAAAGGGCCTGACGATGAATGAGGCCCTAATTCGGCTAGCCAATAAGATGAGAACTTTAGATTTGCCTTACAGCAATTATTTAATTCCAGATAGTCCGGAATTTAATACCCAAGTGCGGCTCTTTGATGGAACCCATTTTCCACGTTACCCTACTCAGCTTAAGCGATTTCCCTTAGTTGTATCATTATTTTCTAGCCTCCCGACCGATCAGACTTTTTTAAACGATGAACAACGCACATATCTGTTGCAATACAATGAGAGGGTTGCAGAAAAAAATGTCCGTATAAAAGAAATTTTTTCAGATTATCCCTATAAAGTTAAATTTCTTGAAGATCAATCAGATGCAGAATTTCTACAAGATCGATATCAATACGTCTTACGCTATGCCTTTATGCCCGGAGAAGAGCTGCGAAAGTCATTGGGTTATGCGATGGATGCTTCTCAAATTCAATATATTTCGACAGTACCTATGGAGGGAAATAGAACCTTGAAGACCTTAGAGAAGGAAAAAAAAGTATATAAGTTTTACATTCAGAAAACGGCTAATGGGGATCTTTATGCAGGGCGTTATTATGATGCAGATGAAACTTGGGAGGAAGCCTTATATAATTTTAAGGCACTCATGATGATGCAATTTAGAAAATAAGAGTTCAGCTTAAAAGAGATTTTTTTAATTTTTCAAAGACCTTTTTATAAAAGTTAAAGATAAATGCCTGTTGATCTTCATGATTCCAATGAGCCCCTTTGGGTAAAGACTTTGATAAAGCCACTTCGCTATGGGGCAATGAATTGGCATAACAATAAGACTACTTTGACAACTATATCTAATCTTTGATTCAAGAATTGAGGCCAAATCTTGATTTAGGATTTANCTTCTGTTCTCTGAAATTAGGGAAAAANAAATAAGCCNTGCTAATAGGAGCCTAAATNAGTTAATAGATTACGATCAATCTTCTCAAATGCCAGATTTTNATGGATCTCNTTCATTTTGTAAGAAACATTAAGTGAAAGGGATTGATGCCCCAAGTTTAGCGAGTCCATTTGCTCTTCTAACCAAAGGANGGATTGGTTGAATTTNTTATCATTCAACGAAAATTGGCCTAGTGTATTGAGTTTTTTGTCTACCAGAAAGAGCTCAAATGAATTAGGAGAGAGGGATGTACGAAATGTTTTATAGCCCTTTTTCCAATGTCCGCTATTCGCCAAGGGCTAGGAATCCAACTCAAGGAGTTTTATATGTACTAGTTGTTTTGCTCACAACAATTAATATATAAAAGGCTACATTTTGGGCAGCCAAATGGAGTTTTGTGTTAGCGTTATAAAGTATGTGGGGGAATATAACTTAAGTGATGCTAGTTGTATTTTATCATAGTCCTTGGCAAAGACGTTTTATAGTTCGTATTTTCTAACTGCTTTTTTGAGGGCATCAATATTAGCACTAATCGAAGGATCTGAATATACTTGGGAGGAAATGGCCGAAACGACCTTAGTTTTGAAGCCTAATTTTGTTGCTAATTTTTCACAGTGATGAATTTCACTTTTGTATACTTCTTGATCAACTTTCATTAGCTGAATGATATTGAACAAATAATCAAATTTATCGTCCGAGGAAAGTAAACTTACATCGGGCATAGGCACAGGATTTTTGACAATTTCTTTTATCTCTACTTCAGAAAGTCCATTTGCTCTACCCAGCATTAAAATGTGCAATTTTTCTTGACCGTCAAATTCACCGTCTATTTTGGCTAACTCAATTAAGGTGCTCAGTTGTGCTTTGATGGTACTCATTTTTTTGCTTTTTGTTTTTCTGATTAAATATACGCATTCAAAGTTAATGATTTATTCAAAGAATTGGGGGGGGGGAAATCAAAAAATAAGTCAAAGAGGATAAAAGTCAGGAGTCATGCAAATAACTACCGGCATTGATATCGAAGGTCGATCCCGTGGCGTGATCGGCCATTCCAGAGGCTATAAAAGTAATCAAGGGAGCCAAATCCTTGGGTTCAGTTAGGCGCTCTAAGGCAATATCTCCCTTGGCGTGCTCTTCTCCATACTTTGAAATGAAGGATTTGGCCATATCGGTTTGCACAAAACCAGGGGCAATGTTGAAGGCTTTCACACCTTTTTTTCCAAAGGATTTGGCGATCGAGCGAGTCAAGGCTACAAGGCCTGCTTTTGAGCTGGCGTAAGCCAGGTACTCTGCGGTTTCTCCCCTATAAGCAGCTCGAGAACTGATATTAATGATTCTTCCTGAGGCCTTTTTTTGAATAAAATGCTGCACTGCTTTTTTACATAATATGGCAGGACTGTGTAAATTAACAGAGAGGGTTTTTTGCCAGAGGATATCCCATTCTTCTTGTACCATATCGATAGATGCGGGTTCGGCCATGCCCGCATTATTGACCAAAACCTCAATGCTTCCAAGCTCTAGTACTACTCGTTCAAAAAGTTTCACTGCTTCTGTAGGATCTGCAAGGTCTGCTTGAAAAGCCTTGGATTCATTGCCCAGCACTTGGGCCAAATTTTCGGCAGCATCCATGTTCTTATTGTAATGAACGGCGATCGTGGCCCCAGCTTCGGCGAGTTTTGTCACAATGGCCTTTCCTAACCCACGGCTAGACCCAGTAACTAAAATGTTTAAACCGGAAAGATTGATATACATAACTTCATCTAAAATGGAAAGTCAAATTAGCACAATTAAGTGTAAACTTCTGCCTTGGCTTATAGGATTAATTTTTTAACGGCAACATTTAAATATTTATTCGTCTTCATTAAACATCAAAAGCAATAAAAAGGGTCAAGTAAAAATAAAAAGTAAATTCAATAAAATGTCCATATATTTAGGTAATCTTGTGGATAATTGATTTTCCAATCAATCTTCGACAAAAAATATAATAGAAATTAAATTAAAGAATTACCCATGGGCTTGTTGATTCCATTAATAATTATTGCAGTGTGTTGTTTAGTGATCTGGAGAGCAGGGGATGGCTTTATGGTCGCCTCAGAATATGTCGGAAGAAATCTTTCAGAAGGCGTCAGGGGCGCCACAATAAATGCCATAGCAAGTTCTATGCCGGAAATATTTACTTCTTTCTTCTTTCTTTTTGTATTAAATGATGCCACGGGTTTTTCTGGAGGTATCGGAACGACCGCGGGTAGTGCCATTTTTAATAGTATGGTTATTCCTGCCGTCTCCATTATTGCGGTGATTTCAATGGGAGCTGTGAAAAAGATTGAAATATCACGAAAAGTTCTTTTTCGTGATGGCATTGCCTTAATTATTGCAGAGTTTATCTTTCTTGTTTTGATTAGTGGATCTTCGCTTGACTGGTACCATGGATTGTTATTGATGTCTGTTTATGTAGTTTATATTGCCTTTATGTTCTTGTCTATGGACAAAAAGGCTAAAGAGGCTTTGATCGCCTCGACACCCCAAGAGGATAAAAAAGAGGAGAAGAAAGAATTAGTGGAAAGTCAGGAATCTTCCTCCTTTTTTTTAGCAATTATTACTTTGGATTTGGAGAGGATTTTCATAAGAAAATCTAAAATTAATGATACCAATGCCTGGTTTTTATTAATTACTGCTACAATGTCTATTGCGGGAGTTTGCTATTGGCTGGTTTTGGCCTGTGAATGGTTGGGCGAAAAGACTTATGAGGTTCCCTACCTTGGAACTTTCGAAGGATTGGATATTCCAGTTATGTTTGTTGCCTTGATTTTGGCATCAGCAGCATCAAGTTTTCCAGATACAATTATCTCAATTAAAGATGCCAAGAAAGGCAATTATGACGATGCCATCTCCAATGCACTTGGGAGTAACATTTTTGATGTTTGTTTTGCTTTAGGGTTTCCACTTTTTGTATTTACGTTAATAAATGGGCCAATTGTTATGTCTGAAGACATCATTGAATTGAGTAGCGAATTGAGATTACTGCTGCTTTTATCTA
This sequence comes from Flammeovirgaceae bacterium, assembly GCA_002691385.1. Taxonomy (GTDB): domain Bacteria; phylum Bacteroidota; class Bacteroidia; order Cytophagales; family Cyclobacteriaceae; genus UBA4465. Next base: position 7,446 of record NZHT01000077.1, read on the forward strand.
CGGTGGCAGCACTTGTTATTTTTACTACAGGAAAATATATGGGAAGAGGAAAGGCGGGCATTTTGTTAGGAATATACATGTTTTTCGTAACCTATATTGTGGGCAGAGGTACGGGAAATCAATTGGCTCAATCTATTGCTGATGGGCTAGTATCCGTGGTGCATTTTTTCAATATTAACTGATAGGGTTTCCTAGAGTAGCAGTTAGGGCCTGATTTATAGAGCATCAGAAGGGAGTTTAATTTTCCAATTTATCATTCTTAATCATTAAAGCTCGTATCTTTCCTGAATAATTTAGGTTATGAAGTGTCAACGCGATAAATTCTCCCTACAACGAAAGATCAGTTATCTCAATGGGGCATACATGTCTCCTTTAATGAAAAAAGTGGAGAAGGCAGGGATAAAGGGGATGATCCAAAAAAGAAAACCTTTTCATATATCACCTTCAGATTTTTTTAGGGAAACAGAAGTTTTAAGAAATCTTTTTGGTCAGCTTATTAATAGTCCGGAGTCAGCGAGACACGTCATTATTCCATCGGTTTCTTATGGAGTTGAAAACGTCGTGCAAAATTTGGAAAAGAAAAAAGGGAATATCGTTCTGGTAGCAGGTCAATTTCCGAGTAATGTCTATCCATGGTCATCCAGCTCTCATTATCAGCTCAAGTTTGTGGCGGCGCCAACAGAAGAAAAGAATCAGGCCGCAGCTTGGAATGAAAATATCCTTGCAGCCATTGATGATCGAACGGCGGCCGTTTCCATAGGGCAGGTTCATTGGGTCAATGGCATCAAGTTTGACTTGACCTCAATCCGTGAGAAGACAAGAGCGGTAGGAGCAGCATTGATTATAGACGGCACCCAGTCCATTGGTGCATTGCCTTTTGATCTACAAGTGGTGCAGCCTGATGCTTTGTTGGTAGCGGGATATAAGTGGCTGATGGGCCCCTATTCTATAGGCATGGCTTATTATGGGGAAATGTTTGATAATGGAAGTCCGATAGAAAATAATTGGATGAATAGGAAAGGTTCTGATCAGTTTTCTGGACTTATAAATTATGAGGAACATTATTTGCCAAGAGCACAGAGATATCAAGTGGGAGAACACAGTAATTTTGTTTTAGTGCCGATGCTCATTGCGGCCATCAAACAATTATTAAAATGGACGCCTTTGAGAATTCAGCAGTATTGTGAAGCCTTGTTTCATGACGTCATCGATACCTTACGCTCAGAAGGGTATATCATTGAGTCATCGGAAGGAAGGGCCAGTCATTTATTTGGTATTTATTTGAATCAAAATACAACGATGGAGCGAATAGAACAAGTCCTTTCCAAACATCGAGTGAAGATTTCTGTTCGTGATCAAGCCCTCCGAATCTCACCTAATGTTTATAATGATCAAAAAGATGTCCAAAGATTGGTAAGGGCTTTAAAAGAAGCAATTATTTGATTTATATTTGTAAGAAAATTAAAAAAACATGGAATTAACAAATCCTGCTGTCACAGACGGAGTCAATTTGTTTGTAAATATTGTGGTTATTTCATTAGCCTTTGTTGTGGCAATGTCAATGATTGATGCTAAAAAGGTCAGAGATAAGGAGAAAAAAGCTAAAAAAGAGGCATAAAAGGTTAAACATGATCTTTTTTGTGAGTGCTAACCTTATCATTAGGAAGAATGTATGGACAAATGATTGCCAAAATAAATAAAAATCCAATAACGCCTAACATTGCCATAGTTCTATAATTTTTATCAAAGATAATTGTTTTTGTGTTTGAAATCTCAGCTATTAATTAAATTTCTTTTTCCTTTTTAGCTTAAAAATTACTAAAAGCTCTTTTGGATTAGCTAATTGGGCTTAATGTGCGGCAATGACAATGATCATGTCTTGCTCATTGAATGTTAACTTCTTCTTTTTAATAGGATTGATCACCACGCCATAGTTTTTTTCTATGCTTTTGGCGTGTTTCATTAAACGGTAGCCGATCGCTGTTTCATTCTTCCTACTCGCAGATTCTAATACGGTATAAAAATTAACCGACTCTTGAAGGGTCACATATTGACTCATTTTACGGATATAAATTTCATCCCCAGAAGCATCAAATAATTCTTCGAAAACCCGCATTAGAAACTTGTTTTCGCTTATCTGACTCATCAATAAACTGATTAGTTTGTCACTCACAATAAAGTCATCAGCACCGGTAATATCGGCAAGAATTCGATTTTTCATATCTAACATTTCACTTACTATTTTAAAGTGAGTTTCGTGATGTTCTGAAAAATGACGTAAGTGCAATAGAGTAATTAAGGTTTGGGCATCGGCTTCTTGTAAGGCGAAAGAATTTTTGTAACTCAGTAAAATGATGTAATCAAAATTGCTTAAATCTTGATTTTGTAGCGTTTTGCCATCGGTAGTATCAAGAGCTTCAAAGCTTACGGTAAGATTTGATACTTCTGTGCCTAGCTGCATCACCTCTTCACAAGAGTTTTCGAACTTTGAAATGACTTTTAATGTTGAGTTGGGGGCTACATATTGGTCTATTTCTGTGAGAATGTGTTGACCACGCTGATTCCATCCAATGATGAGTATCTTTTCTGGATGGGGTACGTCCTTATTTCTTAGGAGCACATGATTGGGATTAAAATCAATGGAAGGTTTGGTAACGGGAATCAATGTGTCATCATCTTCGGTGATTCCGATAACTTGATCTCCTTCTTCAAAAACTTTGCTCATGGCAGGATTAATTAGAACCTTTTGAGTCGTTGCTTGATGGATACCTATAATGCATGAATTGGGATAGGCGAAAAGAAGATCGCGATAAGTTTTACCCGTAAGCTCTGGAGCTTTTGCAAAATAGATCTCGTCCCCATCAAAATCAAGCAGCTCCATATAAACGACACTCAGTCCAGCTTGACGACTGGTTTGTACCATAATTCTTGAGATGATTTCATCTGATAAGATTAATTCTACTTCATCTTTACCAACCATTTTGGCAACGGTCAGATTTTTTTTATCCTTGATTTCTGCGGTAATATGAAAGGGCGTTGTTCTGTTAAAGGCTTGTGTAGTAATAGCGACAATTGATTTGATGATTTGGGAATCCGAGTTTCCGCTTTCGTTATCTAATATAATAATGGATTTGCTTTCTCTGAGATTGACAATTTTAAGATCATCTAGATCCATTGGGTTTCCAGTCCTGCAGATGATACGAGTAGTTTGGAAATTTTTCACTTTATCTTTTATTTCGTCTTCCATTTCTACCTTATCTTTTTCTGCCAAAATAGTAATAGCAGCATCGGGCTGGTTTTCATTTGCAATGATTAACTCGGACAGAAGGGTAAAAACTTTAGAAGACCAGCCCAAGATAACAACATGATTTTCTTCAATGACAAAGGATCGTCCCTTACGAAGACTTTCAATTTTAACCAAAATCCCATTAGAAATTAAACCGATAAGTATGGTTATCATGACCAATCCAAAGAGGGTTACAGCCATCATGAAAATCATAAAAGGCCAGTTGTCCTCATTGCCACCAACCGTACCTGGATCAAGCATATGTGTAAGGTTTATCCAGATCGATTGGGGTAAGGTTAAAGTTGCATCATGGGTAGGACCAATACCAAAAGTGAGTAATAATATAGAGCATAAGATGACAAATGAGAGAGAAAATAAAGTTAATCCGAGGATCATTTTGGAGGTTCCCTTTGAAATGAAATTATCAAACTTATATCTCAATTTGGTGATTAAGGTGGCTTTAGTTGTCAAGGGCGTAGTGGATTTAATATTTGCATAAAAATAGTCATTATTTTCCTTTGATCGAAAAGGACAATTGCCTAGTTTGATTACCTTTTTTGAAGGCTTAGGACTGCATGGGCATGGTCTTGCTCAAAGCGAAGCGTCTTGAGGGGTTCTAATAACTTAAAATCGGCATATAATTCAACCATATCAAATAGTTGTTCACTTAATAGTAACTGCTCTGACTGGTCATTGAACCAAGACCGTTCATCATTAGTACGTTGTATTATTTCTTCATTGTGAATGGAGGTATTCATACTGAGATAGAGAAAACCCCCTTTTTTTAGTACTCTAAATTGCTCTTTCCATTGACGCTTAAAGTCATGGCTGTTTTTGGCAAAATGCATGACCCTGCAGTTTATGATAGCGTCAAAAAAATTATTTTCAAAAGGCAGATTATGGGCATGTGCTTTTGAAAAAAAAGAAGGATTTCCTCCCATAGAGGTAGCGATAATTTTGCATAGCGCAACGTTTTTTTCATCTAAATCGATTCCATAAATCGCTTTTTTTAAGTTCAAGAAAGGGATGATATTTCTTCCTTGTCCACACCCAATTTCTAGTAGTTGATGACAATCATTAAATCTCCCTTTGAGAAGTTGATCCAATAATTCGAGATCTATGTCACCAATAAAATTGTTGATATCATCTAATTCCATTTTGGGAATTTATAAAAATAAGGGAATGAATACAAAAGAGTAATAGCAGAAGTTTAGAGGATGAAGAAGAGGGTTAATTTATGAAACTGCAGATTCTAATAATTTCAAAGTCCCTTTTTTAGTATCCATAGTGGCTCTTATCCCGATGGGTAGGGTAGCATTATCTTCTTCATGTCCAAAGGGGAAATCACCCATGACAGGAATATTTAAATCGCCCAGTCGGTCTTTGAATACTTCTTTAAGACTCGTTGAAAATTCGTAATAGGGGTCACCGGGCTGTGCATCGCAACGTGTAAATTGACCTAAAATTATACCTTTTATACCTTTAAATTTTTGTGCAGCACGGAGTTGGGTAAGCATCCTATCTATACGATAAGTAGATTCGCCTACCTCTTCAATGAAGACAATGTGATTGGACCAATCGCATTCGTGCGGAGTACCGATCATACTGATCAAGAGAGACAGATTACCACCTATAAGTTTCCCCGTGGCCATACCTGATGTGATGACCAAGGGATTATCGACGGCGATTTTATTTCTTTTTCCTTTTTGAACTACCGCATTAAAATGTTTAATTGAAAAAGGGTTAAAAGTAGAGATTCCCACGGGCCCATGAAAACCGACAATTTTACATTTTTTATATATTGCTAAATGCAGGGCCGTAATGTCACTGTATCCTATCAGGGGTTTGCAATACTTACTAATGAGTGAATAGTCTAATTGTTCTAAGATCCGTGTAGCACCATATCCACCCCGAGCGCACAAAATGGCAGAGACTTTGGGGTTTTGATACATATGATGTAAGTCCTCAATTTTTTGAGTATCTGTACCTGCAAGAAAGCCATTTTGTACTCTTAAATTATCAGTATGAATGATTTTATAATCCAGCATCTTAAGACTTTCTACTAACTTTTCATAACCAGATCTCTTTAAGGCCCCAGAGGGGGCAATGATTCCAATGCAAGCACCCGGTTTCAGTGCTTTTGGTTTGATAATTTCTGTGGATAGGCTTAAGGAAGTGAGGGTGGGGACGGCTCCCATTAGTGCTCCAGATTTAATAAATTTTCTACGGTTCATAGCAGTAAAAATACAAAAATCTATTTGCTTTTACGATAGTAAATTTTAGGTAAAGAGGATTTAGTGCATTTGGGCTCAGGGAAGGAAGTGTGAGGTCCTCATCAGGCCATCTTCTTTTTCCAATAACGGATCAAACCTGCTACACTCATCCATGAAGGATTTGCAGCTTCATATTTTCTCACTCCCGAAGGACTGACTCCCATATCGAGTAATTGTTGGGAAGTATATTCACTGAATTTAGGCGTAAGTTCTTCCGCCGTCAAGCCAGCTTCCCAGTTTTTTTTCACCCACTCAGACCAATCATTGATCATCCTTTTCAGCGCTTTCATATGTGTGGGAATGTCTTCAATTACGCCAAAATGGGTTAGATAAATTTGGGAGGGTTCGCAGGCTAGAATCAGATCTATCGAGCTGATCCAATCTTCTAGGTCAATGTCTGGTGGTGGGCAGGGTGGTACGACGGGACCTTTTTGAATTTTAACCCCGGCGACATCACCAGTAAATATCAAGTCATCTATTTTCCACGCGATGTGATGTTTAGCATGACCGGGTGTATGTAGTGCCTGAAAATGGTGATTCCCGATCACTATTTCATTTAAATGACCGACACTCTGTAGTTGATCTATAGCGATGGGATGCATTTGACCCCATAATCTATTCATATCTTTTTGATAAATGCGCTTGGCGGATTCCATTAGTTTTTCGGGATGGGCTAAATGCGTTTTGCCAAAGGGATGCAAATAAATAGAGGCTCCTCCTGAAGCAAGAGCCCAAGCAGCACCGGCATGGTCTAGGTGAATATGACTTAAAAAGACGTGTTTTATTTCATCTATCTTAAAGGCGTACCGATTGATTTCACTTTTTAGTGCTTCGAAAGTGGAGTGAGGGCCCGTTTCAATTAATACAGGACCCACGGATGTCTCTACTAAATAAGCTGCTATAGATTGAGGGTATCCTAAAAAATTTAAATCTAATGTGTAAACCATGCCAAATAACAATTTGTATTTGTAATTTAGCTTGATCTAATAAAAGGCAGATGACAGAGAACAATTATTTTCAAGAACACATGCCCGGGAATGTTTGTTTTGGCTGTGGGGCAGACCATCCAGAGGGCCTTCAAATTAAAAGTTTTTGGGAAGGATCTGCAGCTATTTGTCACTGGCAGCCGGAGGAAAAATATAGGGGCTGGCCCCGGTTGCTCAACGGAGGAATTATGGCGACTATCATCGATTGTCATTGTATGGGAACGGCCATGGCATACGCTTATCAACAAGAAGATAGAGATTTTGATTCTACCCCCTTATATCGTTATGCTACCGGAGGGTTGAAGGTCAAGTATTTAAAACCAACCCCAACCAAAGATTTGATTACTTTAAGGGCTCAGGTAATCGAGTATCACCAACGTAAAATCATCATGACTTGTACCCTAGAAAGTAGAGGTATGATAATGGCTGAGGCAGAGGTAATTGCGATACAAGTATACGACAGTTCAAAGAGTAATGAAACTAACCAATTTAAATAGAAATGCATCCTGAATTAATAGAAATTGGAGGAATCACACTTTATACCTATGGTTTCTTCATCATGATTGGAGCTCTTTCTTCCTACGCTTATGGGATAAAAGTGTTCAAAAAAGAGCTAAATATTGATCCTGAAAAGGTACAAACTTTAACGATACTGATTATTTTTGCCTCGGTTATAGGAGGAAAGATTTTCTTTTATTTTGAGGATCCGACGTATTATTTTTCGAGCCCTAGCAACTTACTTAAAAATTTCAGACAAGGCTTTGTTTTTTATGGGTCTTTGATTTTTGCAGTACCTACAGTGATCTGGTATTTTAGAAAAGAAAAATGGCCCATATTTCCTATGCTAGACATTCTTTCCATTATTGCTACGATTATACATAGTTTTGGTAGATTGGGCTGTTTTTTTGCCGGATGCTGCTATGGCTTGCCTACGGACTCATTTCTAGGAACAACTTTTACAGATGCCAAATCTCAGGCAAAACCCTTGGAAACCCCACTGCATCCTACACAGCTTTATGAAGTTTTTTTCATTGGGTCTCTGATGTTATTTTTAATTCAATTAAAACGAAAACAGGAATTTCACGGACAATTGGTTTTTCTATATGTGATGATATATGCCGTGGGACGAGCGGTAATAGAGGTGTTTAGAGGAGATCTCAGACGTGGGTTTATCATAGAAGGGTTGATTTCTCATTCACAATTTATTTCTATTATTCTGGTTTTGATTGCGGGCACGTGTTATTGGGCGATCAGTAAAAATAGCAAATTCAAAATAAAGAGGCCCTGATTTGAAGAGCAGCAGGTAGGATAGAAACGGAAAAAGGGGGTTGGTTAAAATACTCGCCATCAATATGAGCCTCTAGTTCCGCATTGGCTCCTATGATTAGTTCTTTCGCATCGAATAAAGAAACTTCTTTCAGGCGATGATGAGACCCTTTTTGCAGGGTTAACACTTTCAAATAACGTTGCAATGGAGAAAGCATTCCTATGGCACATACGGAGAGCTTTCCATCATTTAATTTTGCATGGGGCGTCAACTTGAAGCCCCCTCCAAAAGTGGTTCCATTGGCGACGGTCAATAAAATTAAATTTTGTCGTTGAGGGACTCGATCTATGGTCAAGTCAAAATCACGGTATTTATAACTTCCTAGAATATGAAGGACATGATAATAATACTTGAGTTGACCGCTGAGGAAACGAACCTTTCGGTGCATCATATCAGCTGCAATCTGACCATCAAAACCTATTCCTACGCCATTGATGAATTTCCGATCGTTGCATAGACCAAGGTCGATTCGATTGATGGGCCCATGGAGTGCGGTATCGAGCTGTGTTTCCAATTTTGATCCAATGCTGATGTTCTTTACGAAATCATTGCCACTGCCTGAAGGAATAAACGAGACCGGGAGATCAATTTTCAACCCATTGATGGCCTCATTAATAGTGCCATCTCCTCCAATAATCATTAAATCGGAATATATGGGAGTTAAATTTTTTTCAACAGTTTGGGAGCCTCTACAATTATTTCTGGTTTCAAACAGGGTAAATTTTATGTTTTGACTTTTAAAAAAAGCGGATACTTTATTGCCTATTTTTCGACTTTTTCCTTGACCGGATTGGGGGTTAATGAGCACAAAAAAATTTCTAGACATGAGTAGGTTTTATGTGGGGGGAGGGGAACTGTACCGATCGAGAGTAAATATAAATAAAACAGAAGATTTTTAAGATAATGGAACAGGATTCTTGGAATGATAAACAGGTGGGATAAGCCATCTTATAATTTAAAAGGAAGGTTACCCAAGTCTACATTCCCTCCTGTCAGTATAATCCCTATTTTTTTATTTTTAAAAAAAGTTTTTTTGCTCAACAAGGCGGCAAAGGGGACTGCACATGAAGGCTCAATAATGATCTTCATTCGTTCCCAAATCATTCGCATAGCACTACTAATTTCGTCCTCTGAGACCAGTATCACCTCTTTTACATGATTTTTGATGATTTCAAAGTTTAATTTACCTACCGTAGTTTTGAGACCGTCTGCGATGGTGTTGGTTTTGGAAACAGGAATGATTTTACCTGCCTTCAGAGATAAATAGGTATCATTTACGATTTCGGGTTCCCCCAAGATGACTTCTGTTTTTGGAGAGAAGTATTTCACACTTAAGGCCGTTCCTGAGGCCAAACCACCTCCACCTACAGGAGTGAGCAGATAGTCTAAATCAGCATGGGCTTTAATTAATTCTTTGGCACAAGTGGCTTGCCCAATAATGATTGTTAAATCATCAAAAGGAGGGATAAATAACGCATTTGTTTCTTGAACGATTTTGGCACAGGCTTCTTGCCGGGCCGTTTCATTAGGCTCACAAAAAATAACCTTACCGCCATAATTTTTGACCGCATCAACTTTTACTTTTGGAGCATTTTTAGGCATAATGATGTAAGCATTTATTCCGGCAGTCTTGCATGCATAGGCTACGGCCTGAGCATGATTCCCTGAAGAATGTGTAGCAAATCCATTGAGGCGTTTTTCAGGATTTAAAGAAAAGATAGCATTTGAAGCGCCGCGCATTTTGAAGGATCCTGTTTTTTGAAAATTTTCACATTTAAAAAAAAGATGGGCGCCTGTAAATTCATTGATAAATTGAGAGCTAAGGATTGGGGTATTATGAATGTGTGGAAGGATACGTTCATGTGCGCGTTGAATGTCATTTGCAGTGGGGATTGAGGTCATTATTATATTATTTTGATTTACTAATGTGCTTCGAGCCAATTATTACCTATACCGATTCCGACCTCCATGGGGACTTCTAATTCTATGGCATTGACCATTAATTTTTTTATTTTTTCTTGGACCCTAGTTGCTTCAGAATGATGGACTTCAAAGACCAATTCATCATGGACTTGCATCAACATTTTCGAGACAAGCTTCTCCTTTTTCATCCAATCGTGAATATTGATCATGGCGACCTTGATTAAATCTGCTGCAGAACCTTGAATTGGAGCATTTATGGCATTTCTCTCATCATATCCGCGCATTGTAAAATTACCCGCATTGATGTTGCGTAAGTAGCGTCTCCGTCCTAAGAGTGTTTCCACATAACCTTTTTCTTTGGCTTTTGCAATACATTCATCCATGTAGACCCTCACTGACGGAAATTCTTTCCAATAGGCTTTAATAATCTCGGAAGCTTCACTCCTTGAAATTTTTAAATTTTGAGAAAGACCAAATGCAGACATTCCATAAATGATACCAAAATTAACTTCTTTGGCTTTCCGTCGCATATCCGGATCTACTTCTTCGAGGGGGACCCCAAACACTTTACTGGCGGTATTTGCATGAATATCTTTACCATTCTTGAAGGCTTCGATCATACTTTTATCTTTCGAAAAAGTTGCCATTATACGCAATTCAATTTGGGAATAATCCGCGGCAAGGATTACAAAATCACTATTTAAGGGGATGAATGCTTTTCGTATTTCTCGTCCTTTTTTGGTTCGAATAGGTATGTTTTGTAAGTTGGGGTTGTTTGAGCTAAGACGGCCCGTGACGGCTACAGTTTGGCGATAATCTGTATGGACTCGTTGGTCTTTAGGATTGACCATACGTGGAAGCGCATCTACATAGGTTGATTTTAGCTTTTGGTACTCCCTAAACTCTAAAATTTTATCAGCAATCTCATGGTTAGGTGCCAATTTTGAAAGAATATCTTCACCCGTGGCATATTGGCCCGTTTTAGTTTTTTTAGGGTTTTCTACAAGGGTTAATTTCTCAAATAAAATCAAGCCCAGCTGTTTAGGTGAGTTTATATTAAACTTTTCTCCTGCGATTTCAAAAATCTCTGTTTGGACCCTTAGGCTTTCTATTCGAAGTTCATCACTCAATTCACCTAGGGCTTTCTCATCGATGCTGACACCGCTGTATTCCATATCGGCAAGGACGAATGAAAGCGGCTCTTCTAATTCGTGGAGAAGTTTACCTAAGTTCCGTTCAGCAATTTCAAGGGCTAACTTTTCTTTGAGTTGAAAAGTAATATCAGCATCCTCCCCTGCATATTCAGTAATATCTTCAAGTGGTGCGTCTCGCATACTTTTTTGATTCTTCCCTTTGGGTCCAATGAGTTTGGAGATACTTACTGGGGCATAATTTAAATAAGCTTCAGCCAGAGCATTCATATCGTGAGCCTGTTCGGGATCTAGGAGATAATGCGCAAGCATGGTATCAAAAATTTTACCCTTTACATGAATATTATAATTTCGAAGAATTTGTATATCATATTTTAGATTTTGACCAATCTTTACAATATCGGGATCTTCAAAAATAACCTTAAATTCATTAATTATATCTTGTGTTATTTCTTGATTTTCAGGAAAAGGGATGTAGTAAGCAGTTCCTTTTTCATATGATATAGCAAGACCAACCAATTCGGCTTTAATTGTATCAAGACTGGTGGTTTCGGTATCAAAACAAAATTCATCTAAAGTGGCGATTTTTTCAATTAATTTTTTTCTTGCATTAGCGGTTTTTAGACACTTGTAATTATGTGATGTTGACTCTATATTTTTTTTTGTAAAAGTGGAACTATTTTCATTTACATCGGAGGTTTCGAAAAGACCCAATTGACTAGGAACAGTTTTTTGTGCAGCAGTTTCACCAAAAATTCGTTTTGCTATGGTACGTAATTCTAATTCTTCCAAAACTGGGACAATTAGATTTTCTATTGGACCAGAGTAACGTAATTCTTCTTCGTTAAAGGTAATTGGACAGTCTATTTTGATCGTAGCTAATTTTTTAGAGAATAAACCTTGCGCCCCAAATTCAGCGATTTTCTTTTTTGTGCTACTTGTTAACGAATCTTGATTGGCTATAATGTTTTCAAGAGACCCATATTCTTTAAGTAATTTAGAGGCTGTTTTGTCTCCGATTCCAGGAACTCCAGGAATGTTATCAACAGCATCCCCCTTAAGTCCTAAAACATCTATCACCTGACTCACTTTCGAGATGTCAAACTTTTTCAATACTTCCGGTATACCAAGGATATCTACTCCATTTCCCATAAAGGCAGGCTTGTAAAGGAAGGTGTGATCATTTACTAGCTGGGCATAGTCTTTGTCTGGAGTCATCATAAAAGTTTGATACTGATTTCCTGCCAGATTCGCTAATGTTCCAATAAGATCATCTGCTTCATAGCCATCTAATTCAATGACCGGGATCCCAAATCCTTGAATAATCTTTTTGCAATAGGGGATAGCGATATTAATTTCTTCTGGTTGTTTTTCTCTGTTGGCCTTATAGTCAGTAAATGCCTCGTGTCGAAAAGTAGGAGCGTGAGTGTCAAATGCAACTCCAAGATGCGAGGGCTTTTCTTTGTTGATAATTTCAAGCAAAGTATTTGTAAAACCCATAACAGCACCAGTATTTATGCCATTAGAGTTGATTCTGGGGTTTTTGCTTAATGCGAAATGTGCGCGATAGATCAGTGCCATTGCGTCTAGTAAGAATAGCTTCGAAGGATTTTCAATCATAGAAGTAAAGGTATGAGGAATCAATTGTTTATTTAAATTGAAATGAAAAAATCCATGATTTAAAAATCAATTAAATAGTCTATCTAATAAAAAAACAAAATCAATTTGGTGTTATTAATTCATTGCTGTCTATTTTGGTAAATCCAATTAAATATATAAGCATGGATATTTCATCGTTTAATCAAATTATTGCCTCAAGAAGATCGATTTTCCCCAAAGATTACGAAGCTGGAAAAATCGATAATCAAATTATTTGGCAGATTTTAAAAAATGCCAACTGGGCACCAACTCACAAAATGACGGCACCTTGGAGGTTTAAGGTTTATTCAGGTAAAGGCCTCGAAGTTTTGGGTAAAAAACAAGCAGAAATTTATAAAAAAGTATCTTTAAAAGAAGGAGATTTTCTTCAGGCCAAGTACGATAATTTAGCTAAGGCTCCGTTGCGTGCATCTCATGTGATCATGATAATTATGAAGAGAAGTAAAGATGTTAAAATTAGAGAAGTCGAGGAGATCGCCGCAGTCTCATGTGCTGTTCAAAATATGTATTTAACCACAACAGTATACGGTTTAGGGGCTTATTGGAGTACTGGAGGTATTACTTACATGGAGCCGGCAAAACGGGTCTTTAATTTAAATGAAGAAGACCGCTTGATGGGATTTTTCTATTTGGGTAAAAAGAAAGGAATTAATGTGGAAGGGAAAAGGGCACCGATTGAGGAATCTGTGGAATGGGTTGATAACGACAAATTTTAATTTTATTTAGAGATCAAAAAGGCATATTTAGAACCTTAAAGTACTTAATCAAAGAGATTCTGGATGTCTGATTTGGAGAGGGATTTGACGAATGATTCTTCTATAGAAATTAAGTCAGCAGCTAATTTTTTCTTAGACTCTTGTAGTTGGAGTATTTTTTCTTCCAATGTATCTTTGGAAATAAATTTATAGGTAAAGACTTTATTTTTTTGACCAATTCGATGTGCCCTGTCTATGGCCTGTGCCTCTGCTGCGGGGTTCCACCAGGGATCCAATAAAAAGACATAGTCCGCTTTTGTTAAATTCAGTCCCAAGCCTCCTGCTTTTAAGGAAATCAGAAAGACATTGATACTGGGATTATTTTGAAATTTTTCAACCTCTCCTTGTCTGTCTTTTACAGAGCCGTCCAGATAGGCGAAAGGAATTTTTTCTTTTTCCAGATGATTGCTGATGATTTTAAGATGCTTTACAAATTGTGAGAAAACTAAAATATTATGATTCTTTCCTAGGGCATTGTGAAGCATATAAATAATTTCTTCGAGCTTACCTGAGTCGCCATCATAATTCTCATTAACCATGATAGGATGATTGGCTATTTGCCTGAGGTGGGTGAGCCCTTTAAGCAATATGATTTGAGATTTTTTTATTCCCTCATTTTCAATAGCATTTAGGATTTCATTACGAAATAGGGATTTTTCACTTTCGTAATAATCTTTTTGTTTTTTTGTTAGGGAGCAATATCTAACACTGACGGTTTTTTCTGGCAGATCTTTGGCCACTTGAGACTTTTCTCTTCTTAGAATAAAAGGTTTAATGAGGTTGTTTAGGCGTAAAGTTTTTCCAACATCCTGATGCTTCTCTATGGGGATTTGATATTCGGAAGTAAATTTTTTTTTATTACCTAAGAGGCCGGGGTTCACAAAAGAAAGTTGAGACCAAAGGTCTAAAGTACTGTTTTCAATCGGGGTTCCTGTTAAAATAAGCTTTTTTCGAGCATTTAATTTTTTTACTTCAACGGAAATCAGTGAGTTGGGATTTTTGATGGCTTGAGATTCGTCTAAAACAATGTAATTGAAATAGCATTTACTCAATACCTTAGCGGTATCAATTCGACTGATGCCATAGCTAGTAATGATCAAATCGTATTGCATAAAATGCTCGGCTTTTTTAATTCGATCACTACCCGTATAAATGAGTACTTTTAAGGAAGGAGTAAATCTTTTAGCTTCCATATGCCAATTGTAGATCAATGAGGTAGGCATAATCAATAAACTGGTTGATTGCTCGTTCATTTCATGTTCGTGTTGTAATAATGCTAAGGTTTGAATTGTTTTACCCAAACCCATATCGTCGGCAAGACAGGCTCCAAAATTAAATTCATTGAGAAATAACATCCAGTTAAATCCTGCTTTTTGATAGGGGCGAAGTTCACCTTTGAATCCTGAAGGCAATTTTTGATCTTCTATTTTTGTGAAATTTATCAGGTTTTTTAGACGCCGACTCATTGTGACNCGTGCGNTTTGTTCTTCTTTGAGATTTTGAACTAAGGCAACATGATATTTTTGTAGTCTTGANTTTCCTNTAATAGGCTCAGAAAACATAAAAAGATCTTTATATTGTTCTGCCCAAGAGGCAGGAATGACTCCTATTTGCCCATTGGGGAGTGGGACTTTATTCTGACCGTTGGTGATGAGATTTCTGATTTCAAGAAAAGGGATTTCATAATCGCCAAATTTAATGATGGCTTTGATGTCGAACCAATCTATTTTTTCCTCGATGTTTATACTAATTTCAGAGGGGCCTAAAAAGTACTTTTTATCATCAGTACTGTTTTGTTGAATAATAAAGGCATGTTTTTTTAATGAGGATTGATGTCGGTTAAGCCAATCAAAGGCTTTAGATTCCGAAAGAATTATTCGCGAATTTTTGATGGGGAGGTCGTTTTTTAGCAAAAAATTGAGTAATTCCGTTTCTTTTTCAGTGTTGCGTTTAATTCTAAAAAAAGTATATTTTTCTTGATTTTTTTCTAAAGAGACATTGACTTTGTGGAGTATATCAGCCTTGAATTTATGGGAACCATATTGATATTTAAGTTCGATCAATAGTTCACAATTTTGATTAGTTTTTTGGTTGAACAGGGAAGGAGCGGTATGGGCTTCTTTTATTTTTGAAAGAGTAAGGATAGGCATGGGCTCAAAGGATTGGGTTACAATATTAAATCCTTTGGCATAGACATCGTGGGAGGCCACTAGAGGGGCTACAAATTTCCGGTAATAAGTTTCTTCTAGATTTTTTGGAATTAGGATGAATTTCTTCTTAAGAAATGGCTTCAGTTTGCTGCCGCTGATGGGATCTTTAAAAGTAAAAAGGGTATTATTTACCATCAACCAGCTTGGCTCATTTGAGATGACATGACTGTTTTGATTGCGAAACTCAAGTGGGGTATCTCGGAGTTTAATGGTGGGGAAGTAATGTGTGTTGTCTTCATTTTTTCGGAAATGAAATAGAATACTTGCTAATTCGGGAAGCACATTGATACGTTTGAAAGTGGGCTCACCATCCGCACCCATTTCAAACACGTTTTTGCCTAAAAGGAGGGGCATAATTTTGGACTTCTTTTTATCTAAATAGTTGTTGATTTCTTTTTGAAGAATGTTGTCTCCTGTTTTAGTATTATAAGTGTTTAGGAAAAATTCGCTAGGTTTTAATTTTTTTCGAGAAAAACGTTTAGCAATAACTTCGTGCTGCATGGCATCTAAGGTATCAATGAGCTCATAGTCATCTTTTGAGAGCTTTGAATCGAATTCTCGTGCATTTTTCGAAGAAATGTTTTGATGAGTGAGCGTTAATTTTCCATGATCATTGAGCTGCACCGCAAAGGATTCAAATAAAAAACCCACGTATTGATGTTCATAAAGGGCATAGATTATTTCAAACGGCTGGTCTGGATTAACTTTCATTATTTTTTGCTAAAACAAAACTTCTAATGTAGGAAAATTATTTCACAAAAAGATCAAATGTAATCAGGATTGAGGAGAAAGATTTTTTGTAGCTAAAGTAGTAGGTTGAATAGTAGCCAACAGAGAGATAAAAAAGATCGCAAAAGTAGTTAGTAAGACATCTGAAATAGAAATAATCACGGGGTAAGCCGTTATCAGCGCAGATTGCATACCCATTGAAACAAAGCCATATTTTTGTTGAAGGCCAGAAATTATCAGGCCTAAGGTAAGACCTAGGCTGGCACCTGTAAATGCAATAATCATACCGACAGATAAAAATATCCATCTGATGACTTTTTTTGAAGCGCCTAGGGCATAAAGGGTATCAATGTCTTTTTTCTTATCTATCACTAGCATGGTAAGTGAGAAGTAAATGTTGATAGAGGCTATGGCGATAATTAGGAAAAAGGTCATGAACACAATTAATTTTTCCCACTTCATAAATTTGAACAAGTCAGCATGTAATTCATCTCCGGAGCGAACGGTATAGTTGTCACCTATTAAATTATTGAGTGCAAGTGCCACATTTTCCCCATCTTCTCCTGGTTTCAGGCTGATTTCTAATGCCGTCCTTTTTTGATTATAAGAAAGGAGATCGGCGGCAAATTTGAGAGAAACAATGATATAATTTTCATCGTAATATTTTTCTATAGAAAAAACAGAGGCAGGAATAGCCCGTTTACTATTGTATATTTTTGAGGGGTTTGTGAGGCCAGGACCAATGTTTTTTGGGTAATAAACTTGAAGTGAAAAAAAGTCGTTGTTGGGATTTATGGACAAATCATATTGTACTCCCCTTCCTATGATTGCATAGTTTAGGTCTTTTTCACTTAATTTTAGTTCTCCATACACTAACGAGTTCTGCAGCCGTTTTTGGTCAATAAAACTATCTGAAACACCCTTCATTCTTACGACTCTTTGCCCATTTTTATATTTAATGAGTACATTATCTTCTATGACCTCGGCAATCAAATCAACAGCTTCCATACTCTTAATCTTTACCTTTAAGTCATCAGTATAAACAAAAGACTTTCCTTGAGCTGCTGAAATAATTATTTCGGGGTCAAAAGAGCCATATGTAGACCTTAGTAATCCCTCTAGGCCATTAAACACTGAAAGGACAATGATCAATGCCATAGTTCCAATGCCTACCACTAACATCGAGATCAAAGAGATGACATTGATGAAATTCTTTTTCTTTTTAGAAAAGAAATATTTTTTGGCAATGAAAAAAGGTAAGTTCAAGTTTTTTTTGGGGGAATGTTAAGATGATTGATGATCTGATCCATACGGCTGGCTTCTTCTACAGTATCGTCGATAAAAAAAGCGAGTTCTGGAATTTTCCGAATAGATTTTCCTATTTTTTTACCAAGCCGCCATCTCACTTCATTTTTTTTCTCATTGAGATTTTCCAAGACTTTCTTATCTTGATTCACTGGGAAAACACTAAAATAAATTTTGGCAACACTTAAATCAGGAGCCGTTTTCACGCCCATAATGCTCACCAAATTATCCAGAAAAAAATGTCCCGAATCTCGTTGAAAAATTTCGCTGAGATCTTTTTGGATTTGGCGAT
>NZHT01000078.1 GCA_002691385.1 Flammeovirgaceae bacterium
AGAGCGATTTCCAGTACCGGTGTTAGAGGTCTGATGATGTTAACCCGAGTCACTGCAAAAGAATTAAACATCAAAAATCGACTCGATCCAGCGAGCAGTATTCGGGGTGGTGCTGAGTATTTTGTGAAGCAGTGGGAACGTCTGCCTGAAACCATCACTGAACCGGATCGAAGTTGGTTCGCCTTGGCTGCGTATAACGTGGGTTTTGGTCACCTCCAAGATGCCTGGCAAGTCGCTGATTGGCAAGGAAATGATCCCACGCGTTGGACTAATGTCAGTAAGACGTTGCCACTATTGGCTAATAAAAAATGGTATCCCTTTTTAAGTCATGGTTATGCCAGAGGCTGGGAACCGGTCATTTATGTAAACAATATTCGCAGTTACTATGATATTTTGACATCCATTATCGACAGAGAAGAGACGGTCGCCAGATTGGAATTAATTAATATCAGCGACGAGCTTTAAAAAACGCTTTCAACAAACCCGAACACTCCTCTTCAAGAACACCACCTTCAACCTCAATGGCATGATTTAATTGATCATGTTTAGATAAATCCATTACACTTCCCGAGGCGCCGGCTTTGGAATCATGAGCTCCAAACACCAATCGTTTTATTCGTGCTTGTAATAATGCCCCCATGCACATGGCACAGGGTTCAAGAGTCACGAACAATGTGGCCTCAATCAGTCGATGATTGTTAATAATCTTTGCTGCTTTTCTTATTGCTACTATTTCAGCATGCGCGGTTGGATCGCAATCGATTATGGTGCGATTAAAGCCCGAAGCCACGACTTCATTATCGATAATAACGACAGCGCCTACCGGTACTTCACCCTGTGTTTCTGCGGCTTGAGCGGCGGCTAATGCGAGTAACATGTACTCGCGGTCAACCGTATTTATCTCACTCATATAAGGATCAGTTTTCCTGATTGGAATCCTCTGATTCGGAAGTGATCGGATCAGCTTGTGTTGCATGCTCTGCTTGCGCTTCTTTTGCCATCACATCCACAATGATACCGATAATCATATTGAAAAGGATAAAGGCATTTAAAATCAAAAAACTCACAAAATAGATCCAAGCAAATGGATACACCTCTAACACATCTCGCATCACCGCTGCCCAATCGTCATAGGTAATCATTTGCAATAATACCAACATGGCACTACCAATATTACCCCAACGCGACGGATCGATATCATCGAATAACAATGAACCAATCGCTGCCCAGATATAAAAGAAGATTGACATCAGAAGAATAATATAACCAGCTCGCGGAATGGTTTTAATAAGACCATCAATAATACGACGGAATTCTGGCACGATCGTAATCACTCGAAGGATTCTCACAATACGCAAAAGTCTTGCCACAAATACCGTTTCAGCGCCTCCCACCGGAATCAAACTGACTGTCACGATCACAAAATCAAAGATATTCCATCCGCTTTTAAAGAAGTTCAAGATGTTCTTTTCTGACATCAACCGGATCAAAATCTCAATCACAAAAAATACCGTGATCGAGTAATCAAAAAAGTTCAGTGCTGCTTCGTAGTTATCGGGAAGATCATAAGTGGTTACCCCCGCATAAAAAGCCGAGGCCAATATTACCGAAATTACAATGGTATTGAACATACTGCTATTACGTATCTTTAAGAAAAAATCAACAAAACTCACTTCACTCTCCTGATTGATGGTTTAATTTTTAAGTCACTATTAACCCACATTTAATCGACTAGGTAAATACCCTCTGCCACATAAAAGTCATTTGCTCCTTGACTATTTAGTGCACCATTCTTATGTAATCTGACATCAATTCGGCCACCACTCTCGTCTGGAGTGCTTCCACCATAAAGCGCACCATTCACTGCGGCCCCACCAGACCAACCGTTTTGGATGGTGGTGGTTGAAGCGCCAGTATAGGTATTGACGTTATTGCCACTTAGATTCACATTAAATGAGGTAAATCCAGCGTTGACAACAATCGGATTTTTGTCATCAAAATTGGTGAACGCTAAAGAGCCAGTATAAGCACTGCTACCCCAGTTAAAGGTGGCAGCTACATCGGCTGTGGTGGTGTACTTGTGCACATCGTAGTTGGTACCATTTTGGTTATGGCGATATGCGGCTTTGACCACTGCGGCACCGCTCATGTTAGCCGAGCCCGAGGTCGGAATCTCATTATTGGCGATCAGCTCACCGGCAACCCAGGTGCCTAAGTGCAACGCTGCAGTTTGATTACCGCTGTTGGGAGAGACATCCACTGCGCCCATGGCCCAAAAACCCCAGGTTGAATAATCAGTATTGGGGATGGGATCGTTGCCATTTGCATGGAATAAATCCGAGTCTTCTTTATCTAAAGTGTTGTAACTCACCATCACCCCTGCCAAATTGTTGGTGCTTCCAGAGGAACCGTCGATCTGTGCGCCATTGTCCTGTATCTCGGCTGCAAAGACTTCATTGGAGAGATAAGCCGACTTGGCATTGCTGTTGTCGGCATCACCGAAATTAAGAACCAGCTCGCCCTCATCTACCTTGTCCCAAGTGTTGGTGTAGTTATTACCGGGTAGTTTTGAGACAGTTAGCGGTGCTGCCACCTGGACATCGTCGTTGGTGGTGTCAAAATTAATTGACGTCAGCGTGCTATTCGATCGTATGGAGGCGAGCTGGTCATTACCGGTGCCGGAAACATCAAACTCCATGAGGCCACTAAAAAATCCATAATAAGTGGTGGCGGTGGAAGAATAAAAATCGGTGTGTCTAAAATCGGAGATGGATTTGTAATCCTCTTCAGTACAACAAATCTCAACATCGGTTCCACTATATTGAAAACCAGTATTACCAGCAAGCATACCACCAACGTAGTAGCTGCCGTTGTTTGGATAGCTCCAAACACCAGGATTAGCCCATGTTGGTCGGTCGATGTAATTAAACACCATTAAATCACCATTCCAGTGCCACATATAATCATGGTATCCATCACCCAAGATATATACTTGAGTTGCGTTATAAGAATTGGTGTCCTCTAAGGCAAAGGTAAAGGTACCGGATGACTCGGAGAGGCGCGCTGTTTTTCCGATCTTGTAATCGGTCACCCATTGTTTGGGGTTTGTAATCATCATCGCAATCTCGGCATCAGANTGAGGTNNGCCAACTTGCAATGTCGTCNNAATNTTGTTGGCAATCATCAGTTGGTCATCGTTGCTGTTTGAAATATGATTATTACCAATGTAATAACGTTTGTTTGCCGAGCCGTTGAACCAATGGTTAGGGTTATTGCTGTGTTGTTGCGAGCCTGCCGCAGTGGTTACCACGCTGGTTAAAGGGTCCACCAACTTAATCGTCATGCAACAATTAAATTCATTATAATGGGTAAGACTGCCGCCATCATAAGTTAAATACAAACCGTACCATTGGCCTTCGGTTAAATCATCGATTCCATTAAACTTGATATAATTTGAAGACATGCGGCCGCCGCCAAATCTTATCCGGTTATTCTCGATATGCATGTAAACTTCACCGCTATCAACGTTACCATTTCCGCTAGACCACTTGGTCCCCCAAAGTGGATGGGTTTGATTGCCATCACTTTCTGGAAGGTAGAACATTGTGCTGACAGCAAAGGCATCACCCGCTTCTAGGGAGTGAATAGCGCAGGTGTTATCGGCACAATTCGTATTACTTGTAAGGTAGTCACCAAAATCCCAATCAAATCTTACGGCTGATCTAACGCTTGATAGACGGCCTGAAATAGCATTACTGACCACCATTTGATTGATGGTGTCGGTTGCCCAGCTATCACTATTGGTGTCGTATTTAACGCCAAGGGTCATGTCGCCGTTTTTGTAGGGATCAGAACTGGTGGCCATTAAAGCCAACGGGCGGTTATCGGTAGTGTTATCGCGTCCTAAAAAACATCCCACATCAGAACTGGATGCGCATTCAATCGGGGTACTGCCCAGTTGCACACCGAGACCATCATTGGTTGCGTTGGTGCGTTTTTGATACGACCAGTAATGATTGCCTTCTAATTGCTGACCGGTGTCCCCAGCATTATATCGGGTGAGGTCATTACTGCGTTTATCTAGGCTACTGATCATAACACCCAAGTAACTTTGTTGATCATCGCGAGTGGTGGAACCGCCAGCACCGTCATACGTATCCTGGATCGAAAGTTGTGTTTGTAAGCCCACACCTTTGCCAGCAGGATTTAAGACTTGATACCATTGCGAGGTGCCCTCTGGCATCTCAGCACCGCTGGCCTCGAAACGACTGGTGTTGATTGTTTGATTAAGATCCAGTAATTGCTCGGACCAGTCATAATTATTCGCGTAAGTGTTACACGTACTGGTATTGTTACCCACGGCGGCACAATAATCTGGGCCCAGCGTTTTAAAATCCATGGAAGAGCTTGAGTACATGCCTGATGGGAAAAAGCTTGGATAGAAAAAATCATCGTTGGTGCCCGATGCCAAGTGGTTCTCGATCGGTATGGCATTTAAAGCGATGATGCGTTTATTGCTGCTGGTGAAACTGTTGTACATGGCATCGGTGAAGGCATCGCCAGTCAAGGTGATCTGATCGTTGTAGGTGTGGTATTGCTGGGAAGAATAACCGGTCAACGTATGTTGATCAAAGAGCCAGAAAGCGATGTCCTCATTATTTTGATAGGTATAATAATTAGCGGAATTACCGCCTATTCCGCCGCCATCATTATGAATAAACATGTCTGCGTTCACGCCAGACTCGAGATCCTCAGCCTTAAAATATGCTGCCGCATAGAGGTTGGCATTACCATCGTCTTGTGCTTTATTGAACAACAGTTGGCCATTGGTGGCGGCAGATAAACGTTTTCCCATTCCCGCGGGGTCATAAATAAAACCGTTTAAACCGTAATAGAAAGAACCTGAAGCAAACAGGTTTGCATCCACGATACCGCCATAATTACCGGAGCTGCCATCCTCATCAACACTACCTCCCAACGTGATTCCACCACCAATAGTTTGCAAAAAAGCATGCGTTCTGGCTTCTTGAATGTTGCTGCCGCAACACCTATCCGAAAACATTTTGACATAAAGAAGACTGCCGTCGTCCTTCATCCAATTCTCAAATAATGCATCATCATCGGTGTTTCCACCTCCCATACGTTGATCAATAATAATCTCATAATCATCAAGATTACCCGCTTCATTCTGCATCGCATGGTAAGTGTTAAAGCTATGAGAAAAATCCATATCATAAGCGGTGATCAATTTCTTCCAACCCCACTCATCATTCATTGCAAGAGATGAGGAGCCGTAATTATGCAGAAACAGCACATCAACATCAGCAGCATTTGATTGTCGTGAATTGTAGTTCATGGTGGTGGCATTCTTATCGGTCACCATCCAATACACTTTACCGCTACTCAAACGACCCGCTGAAACCACTTCACTCTGTGCAATATCCAAAACCACTTGGCTTTGTGCATCCACGGTTTTGTAATGACCATCCAGATTTTGTTGTCCGGGCGAGAACTGATACTGTCCAACACCTTGAGTGGCGCCAAGCGGATAAAAATATTTAAAATCAAAGTTATGCACCGTGGTGTCATACTTGACGCCATCACCACTAACGATTGAGACCGGTGTGGTCATGTTACTGCCATCGTGGTAACTCGTCAGGTATTTGCTGTCGGCTGTGGCTGCCGACGCCGTGACCACTTGTTCTTGCTTGAAGTTCCCTAAGTTGGTGCCAGAGGGACCGCCATCGCGGGTGGCGGTGGCGCTAAAGCCAGTGCGAGAAGGACTGAGCGCAACTGGTGAGTAGCGCAAGGTCATCGACTGCAACTCTTCGACATTTTTAACCGGCACAGTGATGGCGCTGCTAGTGGTATCGCCTGTATTCTGACCAGTTGCAGTTAAAGTCAGGTTGTAACTTCTGGTTTCTTCAAAATCCAGCACCGAGGCGTTGGTGATAGCGCCGGTACTAGCGTTAACAGTAAATTTGTTACTGCCAGTTCCACTGAGCGTATACACCAATGCTTCGTTGTCGCTATTGGCGATCGAAGAGACGGATGCCACCGCAGTGCCATTGGCATTGGACTCGGTGAACGGCGTGTTTTGGACAGCCGTGACTAAGCTATCCAGCAATACATCGGTGACCGAGATGGCGAGCATGGTGGATGCAGTATTGATGCCATCTGAAGCGTTTACGGTGATGCTGTAACTGGACTTGGTCTCGTAATCTAAATCACTGGCAATGGTTACGTTGCCATTGCTGGCGATTGAGAACTTAGCGGCATCGGTGCCGGTAAGTGAGTAAGTGATGGTGCCTGACTCGGGATCACTGGCCGAGGCAATGGCAACAGTAGCGCCGATCGCTGAGTTCTCAGCAAAGTTGGTGGCAGCTAAGTTGGCTGAGAGTGTCGGCGCTTCGTTGATGTTGTTGATATTCACAGAGATGGCTTTGGAAACGGTGATGTCATCAGCAGTAGTGTTTACGACCACGCTGTATTTGTCTTTGGTCTCATAATCAAGCAATGAGGCGATCTTAACTGTGCCGTCAGGATCGATGCTAAACATATTGGCATCGGTGCCAGAGAGTGAGTAAGTGACCGTGCCCCCTTCGGGGTCGATGACGCTGGTGATGGCAACAGTGGTGCCAACAAGTGATGCTTCGGTAATGGTGGCATCGGCCATGGTCACGCTCACACTTTGGTCTTCATTCATATTGGTCAAGGATACGGCTATGGCATTGGATAGACTGTGAGTGCCATCTGTGGCCGTCACAGTAATGCTATAAATGTCTTTGGTCTCGTAATCAAGCAAAGAGGCGATCTTAACTGTGCCATCGGCACCAATGGTGAACTTAGCGGCATCGGTACCAGAGAGTGAGTAAGTGACCGTGCCCCCTTCCGGATCAAGTGCCAAGGCCGTCATGATGGTGGTGCCCACCGCTGAGCTCTCAGTGAAGTTGGCGGCGGCCAAGGTGGTGGTTAAACTCGGCGCCTCATCAATGTCGTTGATGTCGATATTGATGGGGATATTGATTACTTCGTTGTTATTTAATTTGGTGAATACCAAAACCAACTCATAACGTGCTTGACTTTCAAAGTCAGGACTGCCGTTATAACGCAATTCATTACTGTCTTTATCATAAATAAAGCTATTGCTGCCAGTGCCGGTCACCTCGACTGTATAAATTATATCAGATGGATTATCGATCAAGATCCTAGCCACCTCAGCAACAGCAGCACTATTCTCATCTATAATGGAAATACTTTGCTGAAGTTCGGTTTCAAACACACCGATAACTTCAACTGTTGTGGAGGCAGTTTTTTCAATTGTGGACTCAGCAGCCACAGTGGAAGTTTCTTCTGCAATTACTTCGGTGGCACTTTCGTCATTGGAATCGGCTTCGACTTCAATTTCAACGTCACCAGCAAAATCATCGGCCACTGACAATGTGTCCGGATCGGCATTGGAAGAATTTTCTGAAATACCTGAGGAGTCGAGTGCACCCTCATTGACCTGAGGTTGCGTTTCAGTTTCGGTTTCCGTGCCACTGTCTTCGGTATC
>NZHT01000079.1 GCA_002691385.1 Flammeovirgaceae bacterium
TGAGGTCATACCAAGAGCATCCTTAAAATCTACGGGAATTTTTTTCCATTAATTTTTATATCAATTTCTTTGTTTTGTTGGCGTAAAATTCCAATTTCATGCACTCTGTTCAGAGTAAGTAGAATAAGAAACTGATTAAGGGAATTTTTATAAATTTTAACACCTAGATTGTCTAGGCAAAAATATTCTATATTTTCTGATATTTGGAATTTCTTTTTGAATAAAGATTTCAATTGTAACCTTGATTCTAGCGTATCTGTTTCTTATTCTAGATAAATGTCATCAAATTTAAATTTTTATTTCTTCAATGAAATATCAATGCGTGCATTTAGAATATTTTAGAGCTATTTTCTAAAAAAAATATCATTTGGACTGGGGATTAAAGTATTTTCAAATTATTTAATTTAAAATATTTGAAAAAAAGGAAAATACATATACTTTTGCAATCCTTTTTCACAGAAATTTTGTGGATGAAGAGTGTTCTTAGGGGGGATACCAAAGTGGCCAACTGGGACGGACTGTAAATCCGTTGACTTATGTCTTCGAAGGTTCGAATCCTTCTCCCCCCACGTATTTTTATGAATCTTAAGCGGGTGTAGCTCAGTTGGTAGAGCGACAGCCTTCCAAGCTGTAGGTCGCCGGTTCGAACCTGGTCACCCGCTCAGATTATTATAGTTAGTATGTTTGAGTTTCTGGAGTTGATTGTTCGAATTTTGGGGCTATCGCCTTTAAAAGCAATCAGCCGACGTAGCTCAGGGGTAGAGCGTTTCCTTGGTAAGGAAGAGGTCGTGGGTTCAATTCCCATCGTTGGCTCTACTTAAATTTTGGTTTATTTGATTTATATTGCACGCAATAAGAGTCAAATGTATTTGGAAAAGAGTAAAAATTATTAATAAAAGAGTAAAAATTATTAAAAAAAATTATAAAACTGAGGATTATCAAAAATGGCAAAACAAAACTTTGATCGCTCAAAAGCGCACGTAAATATCGGAACTATTGGTCACGTTGATCACGGAAAAACAACTCTAACCGCTGCTATCTCTGCTGTGCTATCTGGAAAAGGATTAGCAGAACAGAGGGATTTTTCATCGATTGATAATGCGCCTGAAGAAAAAGAAAGAGGTATCACTATTAACACCTCTCACATTGAGTATGAAACGGCAACTCGTCATTATGCTCATGTAGACTGTCCTGGTCACGCCGATTATGT
The DNA here is from genome assembly GCA_002691385.1 of Flammeovirgaceae bacterium. Taxonomy (GTDB): domain Bacteria; phylum Bacteroidota; class Bacteroidia; order Cytophagales; family Cyclobacteriaceae; genus UBA4465. The sequence goes on from NZHT01000079.1 coordinate 1,211, forward strand.
AAAAAATATGGTAACAGGAGCGGCCCAAATGGATGGTGCAATTATTGTTGTAGCTGCAACGGATGGACCTATGCCCCAAACACGTGAACACATTCTTTTGTCTCGCCAGGTGGGCGTCCCAGCTCTTGTTGTATTTATGAATAAGGTTGATTTGGTTGACGACCCTGAGTTACTTGAACTCGTTGAAATGGAAATCAGAGAGCTATTATCTTTTTATGATTTTCCAGGTGATGACATACCCGTGATTCAAGGTTCTGCACTAGGAGGTCTTAACGGTGATGCCAAATGGGTCGAAAAGATCGAAGAGCTTATGACCGCGGTTGATGATTTCATTCCGATTCCAACTAGACTTACTGACAAAGATTTTTTGATGCCAGTCGAAGATGTTTTTTCCATAACAGGTAGAGGAACGGTAGCCACCGGAAGAGTTGAGAGAGGTGTGATTAATTCAGGGGATTCTGTCGACATCATTGGTATGGGTGCCGAAGATTTAAAATCTACTATTACGGGGGTTGAGATGTTTAGAAAAATTCTAGATCGAGGTGAGGCAGGAGATAATGTAGGGCTGTTATTAAGAGGAATTGAAAAAGATCAAATTAAAAGAGGAATGATCATTTGTAAGCCAGCATCGGTAACGCCTCATCAAAAATTTAAAGCCGAGGTATATGTGCTTTCCAAAGAAGAAGGTGGAAGACATACACCTTTCTTCAACAAGTACAGACCTCAATTTTATTGTAGAACAACCGATGTTACAGGAGAAATTATGCTTCCTGAAAATATAGAAATGGTAATGCCTGGAGATAATGTAACGATAGAAGTGTCTCTAATTAACAAAATTGCCATGGAGAAAGGGCTTAGATTCGCCATTAGAGAAGGAGGTAGAACTGTTGGTTCAGGTCAGGTAACGGAAATATTAGACTAAAACCCATTTTCATGAATGCGATCCTAAAATATTATTAGGATCGCATTTGTTTTCAATTTGAATTAACCTAACTTTGCATTCCTTTTGGGCGCATGGTTATACGGGTGTAGCTCAATTGGCAGAGTAGTGGTCTCCAAAACCATTGGTTGGGGGTTCGAGTCCCTCCTCCCGTGCTAAAAATAATATGTCGCAGATAATAACATTTTTTAAGGATTCCTATGATGAGCTTGTTCACAAAGTGACATGGCCAAAATATGGGGAATTGAGTAATAGTTCTATTCTGGTTTTGGTATCTTCATTGATTTTTGCCTTGTTGATAGGTGTAATCGATCTAGCTTTTGACAATGCAGTGTCTTGGTTTTATAATGAGTTTTAACAATGGCTGATTTGAAATGGTATGTAGTCCGCGCTGTGAGTGGCCAGGAAAGAAAAGTCAAAACTTATTTGGACAATGAAATCACACGAAATGAAATGAGTGAAACCATAACACAGGTACTTATTCCTTCAGAAAAAGTTTATGAAATGAGAAATGGGAAGAAACGCGTCAGAGAGCGTAACTTTTTCCCTGGTTATATGTTAATTTCAGCAGATTTAAGTTTTGGAGAGACGCAACATTTGATTACAAGTATTCCAGGGGTTATCGGTTTCTTAGGTGCGGGAGGTATGGGCACAAGTAAAGAACCAGTTGCCTTGAGGCAAAATGAGGTCAATCGTATTTTAGGGAAAGTTGATGAGGTAGAGGAGACTGAAGAAACTTTAGGTACGCCTTTTATTATTGGAGAAGGAGTTAAGGTTATGGATGGTCCTTTTAGTGGCTTTACAGGAACCGTTGAAGAAATTTTTGAGGATCGAAAGAAGCTCAATGTTACAGTTAAAATTTTTGGTAGAAATACGCCTGTAGAATTAAACTATGTACAGGTAGAAAAAGAGGATTAAGATGGCAAAAGAAATTTCAGGATATCTTAAATTACAAGTCCGGGGTGGCCAAGCCAATCCGTCTCCTCCTGTCGGACCTGCTTTAGGTTCAAAGGGGATCAATATAATGGATTTTTGTAAACAATTCAATGCAAGAAGCCAAGAAAAGATGGGTCAGCTGTTACCTGTTTTGGTTACTATATATGCAGACAAGAGTTTTGACTTCGTTATCAAGACACCACCGGCTCCCGTTATGATATTGGAGGCGATCAAAAAGAAGAAAGGTTCGTCAGAGCCTAACAGGGATAAAATTGGTTCGATTACTTGGGATCAGATCAAACAAATAGCAGAAGTAAAAATGCCTGATTTAAATGCTTTTAGGGTTGATTCAGCAATGAAAATGTTGGCTGGAACAGCAAGAAGTATGGGAGTTAAGGTTCAGGGAGAATTTCCTCAAACAGAAACAGTATAATTAGGCTAAGGGAATGGGAAAATTGACAAAAAATCAAAAAAAAGCATTGGAAATTTATGATCCAGCCAAGACTTATTCAGTTGAAGAAGCCTCCGAAATTGTAAAGAAAATTACTTTTAGCAATTTTGATAGTTCTATTGATTTAGATATACGTTTGGGTGTTGATCCTAAGAAAGCCGATCAAATGGTAAGAGGTGTTGTTACGTTACCTAACGGTGTGGGTAAAGAAGTTAAAGTGCTTGTGCTCTGCACTCCCGAAAAAGAAGAAGAAGCAAAGGCTGCAGGTGCTGATTATGTGGGACTAGATGAATACATTAAGAAGATTGAAGGAGGTTGGACAGACGTAGATGTTATCATAACGATGCCTACAGTGATGGCTAAGGTAGGCCGTCTTGGAAGAGTGTTAGGACCAAGAAGTTTAATGCCAAATCCAAAGTCAGGTACAGTAACCATGGAAATAGGTAAAGCGGTTACAGAGGTGAAGGCAGGAAAAATAGATTTTAAGGTCGATAAAACAGGAATTATTCATGTGAGCATCGGTAAAGTTTCTTTCGAAGCAGATAAGATATGTGAGAATGCACTAGAGATGTTAAAAACGATTAATAAGTTAAAGCCAGCATCAGCAAAAGGGACTTATTTTCGCTCTATTTCACTTTCTTCGACTATGGGTGGGGGAATAAGCATTGATAAAGGTAGTATAGTAAGTAGTTGATATGACACGAAACGACAAAGGTCAGCTAATTAAAGATTTGACCGAAAAATTTAAAGAGAACGACCACTTTTATATCACAGATACTTCTGGGCTAAGTGTTGCAGAAATTAACAAGTTCAGAGAAATGTGTTATAATGAAGGGGTTGAGTATAAAGTTTTCAAAAATACGTTCATAAAACGAGCGCTTGATAACTTAGATACGGATTATTCATCCATGCAGGCGACACTTAAGGGGTTTTCTGGGGTGATGTTTGTAAAAGAAAAAGGGAAAGCCCCGGCAAAAATCATTCAGAATTATCGAAAGGAAGATGCTGATGGTAGACCCTATTTTAAAGCGGCTTCCATTAATACAGATATATTCATTGGTGAAGATCAACTTGCTATGCTTAGCGTTTTGAAATCAAAAACAGAGCTTATTGGGGAGGTTATCACATTGTTACAGTCTCCAGCGACAAATGTTATTTCTGCTTTACAGAGCGGTAGTGGCAAATTAGCTGGAATAATGAAGACATTATCTGAAAGAGAATAAATAATTGATCAATAAATTAAATAATTAAAATGGCGGATTTAAAAGAATTTGCGGAACAACTTGTCAATCTTTCAGTAAAAGAGGTAAGCGAGTTAGCAATAATCCTTAAGGATGAATATGGTATAGAGCCTGCAGCAGCAGCAGCACCAGCAATGGTGGCGGGTTCCAGTGGCGGAGAAGCTACTGAAGAAAAGTCAGCTTTCGATGTAATATTGAAAGCACCAGGGGGTGCCAAATTGGCAATAGTGAAGCTGGTGAAAGAATTGACAGGATTAGGTCTCAAAGAGGCGAAAGATCTTGTGGATTCTGCTCCAAAGGCGGTAAAAGAAGGTCTTGCTAAAGAAGAGGCTGAAGGGCTCAAAAAGCAACTTGAAGAAGCTGGAGCGGAAGTAGAATTAAAGTAAGTTCTACATAAAATATCGGAATTAGGCCTGGCCATTTGGTCAGGTCTTTTCCTATTTGTACATAGTTACATAAGAAATTGTAATATAGAAATTGTAATGTAGTTTAACAATAACCTGTTTAATCCTTGGCTACCAAAAAAATAAATAAGAGAATAAATTTCTCATCCATTAAGTCTGTGATAGATTATCCTGACTTTTTAGACGTACAACTAAAATCATTTATTGATTTTTTTCAGTTAGATACTCCGACTGAATCGAGAGATTCCGAAGGCCTTTATAAGGTTTTTATGGAGAATTTTCCAATCTCTGATTCACGAGATAATTTTAAGTTGGAATTTATTGACTACACTGTAGATCCTCCCCGATATTCGATACAGGAATCGATAGAAAGAGGGTTGACGTATTCAGTACCTTTGAAAGCCAAGTTAAGATTGCTCTGTAATGACACAGAGAATGAGGAGTTCGAGACTATTGAGCAAGAGGTGTTCTTGGGGAATATCCCTTATATGACTGACAAGGGCTCTTTTGTTATAAATGGAGCAGAAAGGGTCATTGTTTCCCAACTACATAGATCGCCAGGTGTATTTTTTGCTCAAAGTAAACACACTAATGGCACGTTGCTATATTCGGCTAGAATTATTCCATTTAAAGGGTCATGGATAGAATTTGCGACAGATGTAAACAATGTAATGTATGCGTATATTGACAGGAAGAAAAAGTTTCCTATTACCACCCTACTTAGATCCATTGGGTACGGTACCGATAAAGATATACTAGATTTATTTGGATTATCGGAAGAGGTTGAGGCTACTCAAAAAGCTCTCAAGAAGGTAATTGATCGACGTTTAGCAGCAAGAGTACTCCGTACTTGGATTGAAGATTTTGTTGATGAAGATACAGGAGAAGTTGTATCTATTGACCGAAATGAAGTAGTTCTTGAGCGTGATAGCGTGTTGAAAGGAGAAGACATACAGACCATTCTTGATTCAGGAACTAAATCTATTATTCTTCATCGTAAGGAGGTGAATGTTACTGATTATTCTATCATCTACAATACCCTTCAAAAAGATCAGTCTAATTCTGAAAAGGAAGCAGTAGAGACGATTTATCGTCAATTGAGAAATACAGAAGCTCCTGATGAGCAAACTGCTCGAGATATTATTCAAAATCTTTTTTTCAGTGAGAAAAGGTATGATTTAGGTGAAGTAGGAAGATATAGGATTAATAAAAAGTTGGGGCTTTCTACAGGCTATGATAAGCGTGTTTTGACGAGTGAAGATATTATACTTATCATAAAGTATTTAATTGGTTTGATCAATAGTAAGACACTTGTTGATGATATTGATCACTTAAGTAATAGAAGGGTAAGAACCGTAGGTGAGCAACTTTATGCTCAATTTGGAGTGGGTTTATCTAGAATGGCAAGAACCATTAGAGAACGGATGAATGTGCGAGATAATGAAGATTTTAAGCCTGTTGATTTGATTAATGCTAGGACTTTGTCCTCGGTAATTAATTCATTTTTTGGTACCAACCAATTGTCTCAATTTATGGATCAAACTAATCCATTGGCTGAGGTTACCCACAAAAGAAGAATGTCAGCACTAGGGCCTGGTGGTCTTTCAAGAGAAAGAGCTGGTTTTGAGGTAAGAGATGTACATTATACTCATTACGGGCGATTGTGTACCATTGAGACACCTGAAGGTCCTAACATTGGATTGATTTCGTCTTTGTGTGTACATGCAAAGGTGAATCAGATGGGCTTTATTGAAACCCCCTACCGTGAGGTGAACAAGGGAAAAGTTGATATGTCTGGAAATGTCAAGTATTTGACAGCAGAGGAAGAAGATACATTCAATATTGCTCAGGCCAATGCTCCATTGAATGATGAGGGCAAATTTTTAAATGAGAAGGTAAAGGCAAGATTTGAAGGCGACTTTCCGGTAGTTCAGCCAAATGATTTGACTTACATGGATGTTGCACCAAATCAAATCGTATCGGTAGCCGCTTCAATGATTCCTTTTCTCGAACACGATGATGCAAACAGAGCATTGATGGGATCGAACATGCAGCGTCAAGCAGTTCCTCTTTTGATTCCTGAAGCACCTATAGTTGGGACAGGTTTAGAGAGCAGGGTTGCTTTAGATTCGCGTTCTTTGATTTTAGCGGAAGCTGATGGCTTTGTTGAATACGTTGATGCCAAGATGATCACAGTAAAATATGACCAAGATGATCACGAAAAAATCTTATCATTTGATACAGATACCTCTACTTATGAGTTGATAAAATTCCGAAGAACCAATCAAGATACTTCTGTCAATCTTAAGCCAACTGTTCTCAAAGGTGAGAGGGTAGTAAAAGGACAACCTCTTTGTCAAGGATTTGCCACCGAGCATGGAGAACTTGCGCTGGGTAGAAACCTTCAGGTGGCTTACATGCCCTGGCAAGGTTATAATTTTGAGGATGCCATTGTTATTTCTGATCGTGTGGTTCGAGAAGATGTATTTACCTCTATACATATTGATTCATTTGAACTTGAGGTTAGGGATACAAAAAGAGGTCTAGAAGAATTGACCTCGGAAATTCCTAACGTCAGTGAAGAGGCTGTTAAGAATTTAGATGAGGATGGGATTATTCGCATTGGTGCAGAGATTACTGAAGGCGATATCATGATTGGTAAGATTACTCCAAAAGGAGAGTCGGATCCAACTCCAGAAGAAAAATTACTAAGAGCAATTTTTGGAGATAAAGCAGGTGACGTTAAAGATGCTTCTTTAAAGGCAAAACCTTCATTAACAGGGGTCGTTATTGAGACCAAGCTGTTTGCTCGTCCCAAAAAGGATAAGGAGCTCAGAGTAAGAACAAAAAAGGGAGTAGAAGTGCTCAAAGTTAAATACAGTGCCCAGTTGACTGAAGTTAGAAATCAGATGGTGGACAAACTCGTCACCCTTTTGGAAGGTAAGACTTGTGAGGGAGTTAATCATAAGTTTGGTGAATCAGTAATGCCTCAGGGTGTGAAATTTTCAAGAAAAAATATAGAAGAGAATTTTTTCCCTGCCAAAAACATATTTAGAGATGAAAGTACTTACTCTGTTCCCGAAGAGTCCAACCTTATAAGTGATTTGGCTCATGAAGGATGGGTGAAGGATGATGAGACAAATAAATTAATTTTTAAATTGATCAAACGTTATATAGCAAAGAGAAATGAATTTACGGGAATCTTTAAGCGACAAAGGTTTACTTATGAGGTAGGTGATGAACTTCCAGCCGGAATTATGAAACTTGCAAAAGTTTATATTGCCAAAAAGCGTAAACTCAAAGTAGGTGATAAAATGGCAGGTCGCCATGGGAATAAGGGTGTTGTTGCTAAAATAGTTCGTGACGAAGACATGCCCTTCATGGAAGACGGTACACCAATGGATATTGTTTTGAATCCTTTAGGGGTTCCCTCCCGCATGAACATTGGTCAAATATATGAAACTGTGCTGGCATGGGCAGGAAAAAAGCTTGATAGAACTTATGCCACTCCAATTTTTGATGGAGCGTCTGAGAAGCAAGTCCAAAATGAATTGAAAGAGGCGGGATTACCCTCTTTCGGGCGAACGTATCTTTATGATGGATTGACGGGAGAAAAGTTTGATCAACCTGTAACAGTGGGTGTCGCATACATGCTGAAATTAGGTCACTTAGTAGATGATAAAATGCATGCTCGATCAATCGGACCCTATTCATTGATCACCCAACAGCCTTTAGGAGGGAAAGCTCAATTTGGAGGCCAAAGATTTGGAGAAATGGAAGTGTGGGCACTAGAGGCTTTTGGTGCATCACATGTACTTCAGGAAATTCTTACGATCAAATCGGATGACGTGATCGGAAGAGCAAAGGCTTATGAAGCCATTGTTAAAGGTGAAAACATGGTAAAGCCAAGCATACCGGAATCATTCAATGTGTTGGTTCACGAATTAAGAGGTTTAGCTCTTGAAATTACATTAGATTAAATAATTATCGATTATTTGAGTTTAGAAAAGATAAATTATGGCATTTAGAAAAAATAAAAAATTGACACTTGACTTTTCAAGGGTGACAATCAGTCTGGCATCACCCGAATCCATCTTAGAAGAATCCAATGGAGAAGTAACTCAGCCGGAAACTATTAATTATAGAACCTACAAACCAGAGATGGGAGGTTTGTTTTGCGAACGTATTTTTGGTCCTGTCAAGGATTGGGAGTGTCATTGTGGAAAATACAAGAGGATAAGGTATAAGGGAATTATATGCGATAGATGTGGAGTAGAAGTTACCGAAAAGAAGGTAAGAAGAGAGCGAATGGGACACATTGAATTGGTTGTTCCTGTAGCTCATATATGGTATTTTAGATCATTACCTAACAAGATAGGCTATTTGTTAGGAATGCCGTCTAAAAAATTGGATACGATTATTTATTATGAGCGCTATGTTGTTGTCCACCCTGGGGTAAAAGAAGAAGAAGGAATAAATAAGCTGGATTTTTTAACAGAGGATGAATATTTAGATATTCTCGACAAGTTGCCTAGAGAAAATCAGTTGCTGCCTGATGATGACCCACAAAAATTTATCGCAAAAATGGGAGCTGAGGCTTTGGAGATGTTACTTTCTCGAATTGAGTTAGATGATTTATCTTACCAATTAAGACATCAAGCCGCTACAGATACTTCTCAGCAGCGTAAGGCAGAAGCATTAAAGAGGCTTAAAGTAGTTGAGGCTTTTAGGGAAGCCAAAACTAGGATTGAAAATAAGCCGGAATGGATGATTATTAAAATGGTTCCTGTAATACCTCCCGAATTAAGACCACTTGTTCCTTTGGATGGTGGGCGCTTTGCGACTTCAGATCTGAACGATCTTTACAGGCGTGTAATTATCCGAAACAATAGACTTAAAAGGTTGATTGATATCAAGGCGCCAGAAGTTATACTGCGTAATGAAAAGCGAATGCTTCAGGAAGCAGTAGATTCTTTGTTTGATAACTCTCGTAAGGTGAATGCAGTTCGATCGGATGGGAATCGTGCGCTTAAGTCATTAAGTGATATGCTTAAGGGGAAACAAGGGCGTTTTCGTCAAAATTTATTGGGCAAAAGAGTAGATTATTCTGGAAGATCAGTCATTGTGGTAGGTCCAGAATTAAAAATGCATGAATGTGGATTGCCTAAGAACATGGCTGCTGAGCTTTTCAAACCTTTTGTGATTCGAAAGTTGATTGAAAGGGGGATTGTAAAAACAGTAAAATCAGCAAAGAAAATTGTCGATAGAAAAGATCCCGTTGTCTGGGATATACTTGAAAACGTACTGAAAGGGCATCCAGTCCTTTTAAATAGGGCTCCGACCTTGCACAGGTTAGGTATTCAGGCATTTCAGCCGAAACTTATAGAGGGTAAAGCAATACAGTTACATCCATTGGTTTGTACAGCATTCAATGCTGATTTTGATGGAGACCAAATGGCGGTGCATGTGCCTTTGGGGCAGGAAGCTATTTTGGAAGCTTCACTTTTAATGCTTTCCTCTCATAATATTCTTAATCCAGCTAATGGAGCACCAATAGCTGTACCATCCCAAGATATGGTTCTTGGCCTTTACTATGTGACTAAAGGTAGAAAAAGTACTCCTGAAGAAGGAGTAAAAGGGGAGGGAATGACTTTTTACAATTCTCAGGAAGTGATCATTGCTTTAAATGAAGGTGTAATTTCAAAGCATGCGTACATTAAAGTAAGGACTCATGTAAGGGTCGGAGAAGAATTAGAAGAAAAATTGGTAGATACCGTCGCAGGTAGGGTACTTTTTAATGAATTTGTACCCAAAGAGGTGGGTTATATTGATGAGTTGCTTACTAAGAAAAAGCTTCAAAACATTATTTCCAGAATCTTTAAAGTTGTTGGAATGGCAGCTACTGCTGTTTTTCTAGATGATATTAAATCACTAGGCTTCCAAATGGCCTATACTGGTGGTCTTTCCATGGGACTAGGTGATATCAATATTCCTGCCGCTAAACAGCAAATGGTAGCAGAAGCAAAAAAAGATGTGGATATCGTCTGGAATAATTATTTGATGGGTTTGATTACTGATAACGAACGTTACAACCAAGTAATCGATATATGGACAAGAACCAATACGCAGCTGACCTCAACGCTAATGAAACAATTAGAGGAAGATGATCAAGGGTTTAATTCTATATATATGATGATGCATTCGGGTGCAAGAGGTTCTCGTGAACAAATTAGACAACTAGGAGGTATGAGAGGATTAATGGCCAAGCCTCAAAAAAATCTAGCGGGGTCTGTTGGTGGAATCATTGAAAATCCGATACTTTCTAATTTTAAGGAAGGTCTAGATGTTCTTGAATATTTTATTTCTACGCATGGTGCACGAAAGGGCTTGGCGGATACTGCATTGAAAACAGCAGATGCAGGATACCTAACAAGAAGACTTGTTGATGTGGCACAAGATGTCGTCGTAAATGAACCTGACTGTGGTACTTTGAGGGGATTAGTTGTGCGATCTTTGAAGGACAATGAAGATGTCGTTGAATCATTATCAGAACGAATATTGGGTCGTGTATCGGTACATGATATTTACCATCCAATTACCGAGGAAATCATTCTTGAAGCAGGTAATGAGATTACCGAAGAAATTACAGAGATAATAGAGGCCACAAATATTGATGAGGTTGAGATCCGTTCTGTATTGACCTGTGAGGCAAAAAGAGGTGTTTGCTCCAAGTGCTACGGTCGCAGCCTATCAGCAGGAAGAATGGCCCATCTGGGAGAAGCTGTAGGTGTTATTGCGGCTCAGTCTATTGGTGAACCTGGAACNCANTTAACCTTAAGAACCTTTCACGTTGGAGGTACAGCATCGAACATTGCNGTAGATGCTACNGTTATATCAAAGNTTGATGGGATNATTGAATTCGACGAATTAAGNACAGTAAATAGCACTGATGATGAAGGAAATCCTATACAAGTGNTCATGGGNAGATCAGGTGAANTAAGAATAACGGATGTTAAAAAATCCAAAATATTGATGAGTAATCACGTCCCATATGGTGCTATACTTAAAGTAACAAATGGTCAAAAGGTAAGTAAGGGAGATGAGATTTGTTTTTGGGATCCCTACAATGCCGTGATTATGTCTGAGTTTGACGGTAAGGTGACTTTTGAGTCTATCATAGAAGGTGTTACTTTCAAAGAAGAGTCAGATGAACAGACGGGCCATAGAGAAAAAGTAATTATTGACACCAAGGATAAAGCAAAAAATCCAGCTATTATTATTCACTCTGGAGAGACCGAGAAAGGATATAATATTCCAGTGGGAGCTCACTTGTCGGTAGATGAAGGTGCTATGATTAAGGCTGGTCAAGTTTTGGCAAAAATACCTCGAAATACAGGTAAGTCAAGAGATATCACTGGAGGATTACCACGAGTAACAGAGCTTTTTGAAGCAAGAAATCCTTCGAATCCGGCTGTTGTTACAGAAATTGATGGTGTGGTTTCATACGGAGGAATAAAGAGAGGGAATAGAGAAGTGTTTATTGAATCAAAAGATGGTATTAAAAAGCGTTATTTAGTACCACTATCTAAGCATTTTTTAGTTCAAGATAATGACTTCATTAAAGCAGGAGAGGCCTTGTCTGATGGGTCTATCACCCCTGCTGATATATTATCTATTCAAGGCCCTACGGCAGTTCAAGAGTATTTGGTGAATGAAATACAAGAGGTTTATCGATTACAAGGTGTCCAAATTAATGATAAACATATTGAGACTATAGTACGGCAAATGATGCAGAAAGTAATCATTATAGATGCGGGTGATACCTCATTTCTTACCAATCAATCTGTAGATAGGTTGAGTTTCATGGAAGAAAATGATCAGATTCTTGATAAAAAAGTAGTTGTTGATCCAGGAGGTTCTGACACAGTCAAAGCCGGGCAAATTATTTCTAGCCGAATGTTACGTGATGAAAATTCTAATTTAAGAAGAAGAGATGTTAAAATCATCACTGTAAGGAATGCCTCAACTGCAGTTTCTAAGCCTATTCTTCAAGGAATAACGCAGGCATCATTAGGGACCAGAAGTTTTATATCAGCAGCATCCTTTCAGGAGACTACTAAGGTCTTGAGTGAGGCAGCAATTAAGGGTAAGCGAGATGGGCTTGAAGGTTTGAAGGAAAATGTTATTGTAGGTCATTTAATTCCTGCGGGTACAGGAATTAAAAGATTTCATGAAAATTTTGTAGCTAATAAAGAAGAGTATGATAAGATGACACTTGCTAGGGAGGAATTCTCTAAACCCAAGGAAGTGTCTTTAAACGAAGTTTAGATGGATAAACCAGAGGAGGTTAACAAAAATCTCAATATTGAGTTAACAGAAGAAATAGCGGAAGGTGTTTATGCTAATTTGGCTATGATTGCACATTCGAGCAGTGAGTTCGTCATCGATTACATCCGATTAATGCCTGGTGTACCGAAGGCCAAAGTAAAGGCCCGTATTGTAATTACGCCAGAGCATGCAAAGAGGCTTTTATATGCGTTGGAAGAAAATATTCAAAAGTATGAAAAGACTTTTGGAGAAATAAAAAAGAATGAGCAATCACCTAAGTTTCCAATAAATTTTGGAGGGACAGTAGGTGAAGCATGATTATTTATATGGAAAGCATATTGAGATATTGATTGTTTCTCTCTATCTTTGCGTTCCGAAATTTTAGGATTTTTAGAAAAAAATAGGATAAATGCCTACAATACAACAGTTAGTAAGAAAAGGAAGAAAAAAGTTAACTTCCAAATCTAAGTCCCCCGCATTGGACTCATGTCCTCAGCGAAGAGGAGTATGTACACGCGTCTATACGACGACGCCTAAAAAGCCGAACTCGGCTATGAGAAAAGTGGCGAGGGTTCGCTTGACTAATGGCAGAGAAGTCAATGCATACATTGGAGGTGAGGGCCACAATTTGCAGGAACATTCAATTGTATTGATTCGAGGTGGAAGAGTGAAGGATCTTCCTGGAGTTCGATATCATATTGTTCGCGGGGCATTGGATACTGCTGGAGTAAGTGGAAGGTTGCAAAGAAGGTCAAAGTATGGTGCCAAAATGCCGAAGGCCAAAAAGTAAGTAAGAAAAATGAGAAAATCTAAGCCAAAGAAGCGATATATCTTGCCAGATCCAATTTACGGAGACACCTTGGTGACGAAATTTGTGAATTACCTCATGGTAGATGGTAAAAAAAGTCTCTCTTATGGCATTTTTTATGATGCCATAAAGATAGTAGAAGAAAAAACAAGTGAGAACGGAATAGAGACTTGGAAGTCGGCATTAAAGATGGTTATGCCATCTGTTGAAGTAAAAAGTAGAAGAGTAGGAGGGGCTACATTTCAAGTTCCTATTGAAGTAAGACCTGAACGGAAAACTTCATTGGGGATCAAATGGATGATCAAGTATTCTAGGTTAAGAGGGGAAAAAACAATGAAGGAACGTCTTGCAGGAGAAATTATAGCTGCTTCAAAAGGAGAAGGGGCATCAGTCAAGAAGAAAGATGATACCCACAGGATGGCAGAAGCCAATAAGGCTTTTTCTCATTTCAGATTTTAAATAAAGTTTTGATGACCAAAAGAAATTTGAAGTTTACGCGTAATATTGGCATAGCTGCTCATATTGATGCAGGTAAAACAACCACTACAGAACGTGTATTATATTATACTGGTGCAAGTCACAAAATCGGAGAGGTTCACGATGGCGCGGCTACAATGGATTGGATGGAGCAGGAACAGGAGCGAGGCATTACAATTACCTCAGCCGCTACTACTGTCTTTTGGAAATATAAAGGGGAAGACTATCATATAAACATTATTGACACACCTGGTCATGTGGATTTTACGGTTGAGGTAAATCGATCATTACGTGTTTTAGATGGTTTAGTGTTCCTGTTCAGTGCTGTGGATGGTGTCGAACCACAATCAGAAACCAATTGGCGTTTAGCTGACAATTATAAAGTTGCTCGAATCGGTTTTGTAAACAAGATGGACAGGGCAGGTTCAGACTTTCTCAATGTCTGTAATCAGGTCAAAGAAATGTTGGGAACCAAAGCAGTTCCGTTACAGTTACCCATAGGTTCTGAAGATAACTTTAGAGGTGTAGTTGACTTAGTTGAGAATAAGGCAATGGTCTGGAATGAACAAGACCAAGGTATGACCTTCGAAGAAATTTCGATACCTGAAGACATGGTTGACGAAGTTGCTGAGTATCGTGAAAAGCTTGTTGAGTCAGTTGCCGAGTATGATGATGGATTGATGGAAAAATATTTCGAAGATCCTGAATCCATATCTAAAGATGAAATTGTCGGAGCATTGAGAGCGGCTACTATTGACTTGGCTTTTGTACCTATGCTTTGTGGATCAGCATTCAAGAACAAAGGGGTTCAAATCATGCTAGATTACGTCATGGAGTTACTGCCATCTCCTTTAGATAAAGAAGAGATTACAGGAATCAATCCTGATACAGAGGAGGAAACCACCAGATTTCCCAAAGTTGAAGATTCTTTTACAGCCTTGGCTTTTAAAATTGCAACAGATCCTTTCGTTGGTAGACTCTGTTTTATTAGATCATATTCTGGTTCTCTAGATTCCGGTTCATATGTTTTTAACACCCGGACAGGAAAGAAAGAAAGAATTTCAAGAATTTTTCAAATGCATGCTAATAAGCAAAATCAGATTGAAACTTTGCACTGCGGAGATATCGGAGCGGTTGTTGGATTTAAGGATATCAAAACAGGAGATACTTTGTGTGATGAGAAAAATAAAATAGTCTTGGAGACTATGGACTTTCCTGATCCTGTGATTGGTTATGCGATAGAGCCCAAGGCCCAAGCAGATGTCGATAAACTCGGAATGAGCATTGCTAAATTAGTTGAAGAAGATCCAACTTTAGTCGTTGAGACAGATCACGAGACAGGTCAAACAATATTAAAGGGCATGGGTGAGCTCCATCTAGATATAATTATAGATCGACTACGACGAGAGTTCAAAGTTGAAATTAATCAAGGGGCACCACAAGTTGCTTACAAAGAGGCTATAAGAACCAAAATAGAGCATAAAGAAGTATACAAAAAACAATCTGGTGGTCGAGGTAAATTTGCTGATATTGTATTTGATTTGAGTCCTGTAGACGAGGATTTTAAAGGGAGCGGTTTGCAATTTGTCAATGACATAAAGGGAGGAATTATACCAAAAGAATTCATACCTGCTATTGAAAAAGGATTTAAGCAAGCCATGTTCAATGGTCCTTTAGCTGGATATCCTTTAGATAGTATGAAAGTAAGACTTTATCATGGGTCTTTTCACGATGTTGATTCAGATTCACTTTCCTTTGAACTGGCAGCACGTATGGGATTTAAGGAGGCAGCGAAGAAAGCGAGTCCAGTCCTATTGGAGCCTGTAATGGCAGTCGAGGTAATTACTCCCGACGAATATACAGGATCAGTCACAGGTGATTTGAACAAACGACGTGGAATTATGAAAGGGATGGATACCCGTGGAGTCTCTCAGGTTGTTAAGGCGGATGTTCCGCTCTCAGAGCTTTTCGGTTATGTGACAGACCTAAGGACGATCACATCAGGAAGGGCAACTGCGAATCTGACATTTTCACACTACGATAGTGTGCCTAGCAGTATAGCAGAGGCGGTAATTGCAGAAGTTAATGGTTAGTCAGTTTTCGGAATAGATTATGAATCAAAAAATTAGAATTAAATTAAGATCGTACGATCACAACTTGGTAGATAAGTCATCCGAGAAAATAGTGCGAGCTGTCAAGACAACTGGAGCCGTTGTTAGTGGTCCGATACCTTTACCTACTATAAAAGAAAAGTTTACGGTACTCAGGTCACCTCATGTGAATAAAAAATCAAGAGAGCAGTTTCAGTTATGTACTTATAAGCGATTAGTAGATATCTATTCTAATAGTGCCAAAACTGTAGATGCATTAATGAAACTAGAATTACCCAGTGGAGTAGATGTCGAAATTAAGGTCTGATTTACTTCAAAAATCATTAAGAGCCAGCATATTTTTGAGTTGGTTTTTTTTTTGTCTTTATAATATCAGTTAATTATTGGTTCATTAGACAGAATTATTATCTTTGCACTCCTTTTGGAGAAAAGCAAGGAAAAAAATATTAAACAATTAATAAATTCAAAAAATGCCTGGATTGATAGGTAAAAAAGTAGGGATGACCAATATATACGATGAGGCGGGAAAAAGTATCGCTTGCACATTGGTTGAGGCTGGTCCTTGCGTCGTCACGCAAGTGAAGGATGAGGATTCCGATGGATATCGTGCTGTTCAACTTGCCTATGATGACAAAAAAGAGAAGAATACATCAAAAGCTGAAAAGGGACATTATGCTAAGGCAGGATCTCCGCCTAAGAAATATCAAGTTGAATTTAGAGATTTTAGAAGTGAATTTGATGATAAAGTTGCTTTAGGAAAAGAGATTAATATCACTGATGTTTTCCAAGTAAATGATTTTGTTGATGCCGTGGGAACTACGAAAGGAAAAGGCTTTCAAGGAGTTGTTAAAAGGCATAATTTTGCTGGCGTAGGTCAATCAACACATGGTCAGCACAACAGACTGAGGGCACCTGGTTCTATTGGAGCTGCCTCGTTTCCGTCACGTGTTTTTAAGGGAATGAGAATGGCAGGTAGAATGGGCGGTATTCGTAAGAAAATCCTTAATCTCAGAGTGATGAAAATTTATCCAGAAAAGAATCTTATATTAATAAGTGGCTCAATTCCTGGAGCGAAAAATTCTTATGTGATTTTAGAGAAATAAGTCATGAAAATAGAGGTTATAAACAATAAGGGTGAGAATACGGGTCGAAAGATTGATCTTTCAAATGGTATTTACAAGATTGAGCCGAATGAGCATGCAGTTTATCTAGAAGTAAAGCAGTATTTGGCCAATCAACGTCAAGGAACCCATAAGACTAAGGGGAAATCTGAAGTGACAGGTTCTACGAGAAAGATAAAAAAGCAGAAGGGTACTGGTACTGCACGTGCAGGGAGTATAAAGTCAGGCTTACTGAGAGGTGGAGGTACTATATTCGGTCCAGTTCCTAGAGATTATGGTTTCGCTCTAAACAAAAAGGTAAAAAGATTGGCCAAGCGATCAGTATTATCAGTTAAAGCTGCTGAAAAAAAAATTCGAGTTATGGAGGATCAAGTCATGGACATCCCCAAGACTAAGGTCTTTATGTCAATTCTTAAGAGTCTTAAACTTGAGATTGATAAGGCGTTGTTTATTACTGGTAATGTGAATGATAATGTAGTGGCTTCTACAAGAAATATCCCAAATGCTAAAGTGATTAGTGCCAATGAGTTGTCCACTTACGAACTAGTAAATGCAGACTACATTGTATTGTTTGAAAGTGCTATTGACACCATAGAAAATAGATTGAATTGATGAATATACTTATTAAACCCCTTGTAACGGAAAAATTTTCTGCAATGAACGAGCACGGAAAGTATGGGTTTGTGGTTGATAGAAGTGCTAACAAGGTACAGATTAGGCAAGAAGTTGAAAAAAAATATGGTGTTACCGTAGAATTTGTGAATACCATGGTACAACCTGGCAAGTCTAAGTCTAGATCTACGAAAGCCGGTGTTATCAAAGGGAAGACTAAGACTTACAAAAAAGCCATTGTCAAGGTTGCTGATGGAGATATTATTGATTTTTATAGTGGAATTTAATTACTGAGAAATGGCAATTAGAAAACTTAAACCAACCACTCCAGGACAAAGATTTAGGATAGCACCTGTTTTCGATAAAATAACTGCTGATAAACCTGAAAAGTCTTTAATTTCATCCGTTAAAAGATCTGGAGGAAGAAATAATACAGGAAAGATGACTGTCCGGAATGTAGGAGGTGGTCACAAGAAGAGATTGAGAAATATTGACTTTAAAAGAGACAAGTTCGATATACCAGCGACGGTTAAATCAATTGAATACGATCCTAATAGAACGGCCCGCATTGCGTTGTTGTCTTATGCAGATGGCGAAAAAAGGTATATTATTTCGCCAAATGGTCTTGAAGTTGATACAGTGGTGTTGAGTGGTCCTGGTGTAGTCCCAGAAGTTGGAAATGCGTTACCACTATCGGAGATACCTCTTGGCACCATTATACATAACATTGAGTTGAAGCCAGGTAAAGGAGGAGCAATGGCAAGAAGTGCAGGTTCTTATGCTCAGCTAGTAGCAAAGGAGGGCAAGTATGTGACATTAAAATTACCTTCAGGAGAAATGAGACTTGTATTGTCCGCTTGCTATGCAACCATTGGAACTGTATCTAATAGTGATCATATGAATGTGAGATTAGGTAAAGCTGGAAGAAATAGATGGTTAGGAAGGAGACCTAGAGTTAGAGGTGTAGCCATGAACCCTGTAGATCATCCCATGGGTGGCGGGGAAGGAAAATCTTCTGGAGGGCATCCTCGCTCGAGAAATGGTATCTATGCCAAAGGGCAGAAAACCAGAAAACCGAATAAATATTCAGATAAAATGATCATAACTAAAAGAAAATAATGTCTAGATCACTAAAAAAAGGACCTTATATTGATTTCCGTCTTGAAAAAAAGGTGGAGGCACTTAATGATACTGGGAAGAAGAATGTGATCAAAACTTGGTCAAGAAGATCAATGATTTCACCGGATTTTGTTGGCCATACATTTGCCGTGCACAATGGCAACAAGTTCATTCCTATTTTGGTCACTGAAAACATGGTTGGCCATAAGTTGGGAGAATTTTCACCGACTAGAAATTTCAGAGGTCATATCGCTAAAAAGGATAAGAAAAGATAATGGAGGCGAAAGAAAACAGAAAGGTCAAAAGGTCTGTAAAAATTAGACTTAAAAAAGAAGCTTGGAAGGAAGCTAAAAAATCAGTGTCTGGTAAACAAGGTCCCGTTGTGGCTTCTTTAAGAAATTTTCCATCCGCTCCACGAAAAATGAGGTTGGTAGCCGACATGATCAGAGGCCAGCGAGTAAGTGTAGCTCTTAATATACTAAAATTTGATGCCAAGTTTGCTTCAATTATTCTAGAAAAGGTATTATTATCGGCAATTGCCAATTGGCAATTAAAAAATGAAGATGTAAATTTTGAGGAGGCGGACTTGTATGTTAAAGAAATATATGTTGATAGTGCTCGGATGTTGAAAAGATTGCGTACGGCCCCTCAAGGTAGGGCGCACAGAATAAGAAAGCGTTCACATCATCTAGCTATCACAGTGGATGATCGTAATAGAAATGTTGAAAATGATAATGAAATTCAAAAAGACTAATCGATGGGACAAAAGGTAAACCCAACAAGTTTAAGACTTGGTATCATTAAAGGATGGGATTCCAATTGGTATGGTGGAAAGTCATTCGCTGACAATATTGTTGAAGATCATAAAATTCGAAAGTATCTTCTAGCAAGAATTACAAAGGGAGGGATATCCAAAGTCGTCATCGAGAGGACTTTGAAAAGGATAACCTTGACTATACATACGGCCCGTCCAGGTGTTGTTATTGGTAAGGGGGGCTCTGAAGTTGACAAGTTAAAAGAGGAGCTTAAAAAAATTACCGGTAAAGAGCTTCAAATTAACATTTTTGAGATCAAGAGACCGGAGTTAGATGCCGTATTGGTGGGAGAATCGATCTCCCAGCAATTAAAGGCGAGAATTTCTTACAGAAGAGCCATGAAGCAAGCTATAGCTTCAGCTATGCGTGTAGGTGCTTTGGGGATCAAGATAAAATGTGCAGGTCGATTAGGTGGTGCCGAGATGGCACGCACCGAACAGTATAAAGAAGGTGCAATACCTTTGCATACATTGAGAGCAGACATTGATTACGCTGTTTCTGAGGCTCAAACCGTGTATGGAAAAATTGGTATTAAAGTATGGATTTTTAAAGGTCTGGTCTTTGGTAAAAGAGACCTTTCTCCAAATATTGGTGTTGCAAATAATACCTTAGGAGGTAATTCTGGCGGAAGGCCGAGGACAGATGGACCAAGAAGAAAAAGAAGATAATTTTAAAAATATTTAAAAATGTTACAGCCTAAGCGAACAAAGTTTAGAAAAAGACAAAAAGGGAGGGTTAAAGGACTAGCGCAAAGAGGGCATTCGTTAGCATTTGGTACCTTTGGAATTAAGTCTTTAGAGCCAGGATGGTTGACGAGTCGTCAAATTGAGGCAGCACGTATTGCTATGACTCGAGCTATGAAGAGAGAAGGTCAAGTGTGGATTAGAATTTTTCCGGATAAACCAGTGACCAAAAAGCCAGCTGAGGTGAGAATGGGAAAAGGTAAGGGAGCACCTGAGTATTGGGTGGCCTGTGTAAAGCCTGGCACTATTTTATTCGAAGCGGCAGGAGTAAGTCTTGATTTAGCAAAAGAAGCATTAAGTTTGGCGGCGCAAAAGTTGCCTATTAGTTCAAGGTTTATAGTAAAGAGGGATTATCGAGTATGAAAAATTCTGAGTTAAGAGGCCTAAGTATAGATGAACTGGCAAACAAACTTGCCATGGAAAAAGAGGTATATGGTAAATTGACTTTTGCTCATGCCATTACGCCTATTGAAAATCCCATGAAGATTAGGGCAGCGCGGAAATTAATTGCAAGATTAGAAACTGAGATGCGGGCTAAGCAGCTTATAAAATAAAGGGTTTATGGAAAGAAATCTTAGAAAGGAAAGAGTAGGCCTGGTTATAGGAGATAAGATGCAGAAGAGCATCACTGTAGCTGTGGTAAGGAAGGTGAAACACCCTATGTATGGGAAATTCGTTCAAAAGACGACTAAGCTTACAGCTCACGATGAACAAAATGATTGCAATGTTGGGGATACTGTCAAAATTATGGAGACACGTCCTCTAAGCAAAAGGAAGCGGTGGCGTTTAGTTGAAATTGTAAAAAGAGCAAAATAATATGGTACAACAAGAATCAAGGCTTAAGGTAGCGGACAATAGTGGAGCCAAAGAGGTGTTATGCATTCGTGTTTTGGGAGGTACTAAAAAGAGATATGCTTACATTGGGGACACGATTGTAGTTTCGATTAAATCTGCAATTTCTTCGAGCTCTGTTAAGAAAGGAACAGTTTCAAAAGCTGTTGTCGTTCGTACCAAGAAGGAGATTAGGAGAAAGGATGGTTCTTATGTTCGATTTGAGGATAATGCGGCTGTTTTACTTAATGAGAATGATGAGCCTAAGGGGACTAGAATATTTGGACCTGTTGCACGAGAATTGCGAGAAAAGCAATTTATGAAAATAGTTTCATTGGCGCCAGAAGTATTATAATTATGTCTGATATAAAAAAAATACACATAAAAAAAGGTGACACCGTTAAGATTCTCACGGGGAATGATAATGGTAAAACAGGAAAGGTACTAGAAATAATAACTAATAAGTACAGAGCAATTGTTGAGGGAGTGAATATGGTCACTAAACATGTCAAGCCGTCAGCTGAAAAGCCCGAAGGTGGACTGATCAATACTGAAGCTGCGCTGCACATCAGTAATTTGATGCTAGTTGACCCGGCTTCGGGTGAGCCGACTAAAATTGGAAGAAAATTGAATGCTGATGGTAAAAATCAGCGTTATTCGAAAAAATCAGGAGAATTTATCTAAGATGGCAATCCCAAGACTAAAAGACAAATACATTTCAGAAATCATTCCTTTGTTAAAGGAGAAGTTTCAATACAAGTCGGTAATGCAAGTACCGAAAATAATTAAAATAGCTATAAACAGAGGTATTGGTGATGCGGTGTCTGATAAGAAATTAGTTGATGTTGGTGTTGCAGAGTTAACCATGGTTACTGGGCAACAAGCGGTAGCTACTATTGCTAAAAAGTCGGTTTCCAATTTTAAGTTGAGAGAGGGGATGCCTATCGGTGCAAAGGTTACCCTCAGGGGGGATCGGATGTATGAGTTTCTAGATAGATTATTAACCGTAGCACTTCCGAGGGTTAGAGATTTCAAAGGTGTCAAAGCGAGAGGTTTTGATGGTCGAGGTAATTATTCGCTAGGCGTGCAGGAGCAAATTATCTTTCCAGAGATAAGTATTGATAAAATCAATAAGATCGCCGGAATGGATATCACTTTTGTTACAACAGCCAAAACGGATGAAGAAAGTTTAGCATTACTAAAAGCATTTGGTATGCCTTTTTCTAAGGGCAAAAATTAATTAAGAGAATGGCAAAAGAATCATTAAAAGCAAGAGAAAGAAAAAGAGAGCGATTGGTCGCCAAGTTTGCTGAAAAGAGAAAAGCACTCAAGGAAGCAGGTGATTACGTAGGACTAGATAAATTACCAAAGGATTCATCTCCGGTTAGATTGCACAATAGATGTAAGCTTACGGGAAGGCCTAAGGGCTATATGAGAAAATTTGGCTTATCAAGGGTAACTTTTAGAGAGATGGCATCAGAAGGAAAAATACCAGGTATAATCAAAGCAAGTTGGTAATTTTAAGTGCAAAATATTTTCTAAATAGAAAACAATAATTAAATTTGCGTCCCTTTTTAAGGAGACAAAATTAAAAATATTTATGGTAACAGACCCCATAGCAGATTATTTAACTCGAATTCGCAATGCCATTTCAGCGAATCATAGAATTGTAGAGATTCCCACTTCTCGAATGAAAAAAGAAATAACTAAGCTTTTGCATGATCAAGGATACATAGCTAATTTCAAATTCGATAAAGAAGGTCCGGGTTCTGTAATCAAAATTGCCCTTAAATACGATCCTGAGACTAAGCGTTCGGCAATAACAAGCCTTGAACGCGTAAGTAAACCAGGTTTGAGAAAATACAAGGGTGCTGGTGAATTACCGCGTGTACTTAATGGTTTAGGAATAGCAGTGATTAGTACATCAAAAGGTATAATCACCGATAAGAAGGCAAGAATGGAAAATATAGGTGGTGAAATACTTTGTTACGTTTATTAATTTTTAATATGTCGAGAATAGGAAAAGCGCCAATAACTATTCCCTCAGGAGTTGAAATAACTGTTGAAGGAGGAGAGGTAAAAGTAAATGGACCAAAGGGGCAACTCTCACAGGAAATAGGTACTGAGATCACCACCTCAATTGAGGGTGATATTTTAATGGTTCAGAGACCGACAGAGCAGAAAAGACACAAAGCGCTCCATGGTTTATACCGATCATTGATTCAGAACATGGTAACGGGTGTTACTGAAGGTTATAGTTGTAAACTTGAATTGGTTGGAGTAGGTTATAAAGCCAGTGTTCAAGGAAGTATTTTGGAATTGAATTTAGGTTATTCTCACAACATTTTTCTGGTAGTTCCATCAGAAATTAAGGTTTCAGCTGAAACAGTAAAAGGTAAAAATCCTATTGTTACTCTTGAAAGTAGTGACAAACAACTAATAGGCCAAGTTGCTGCCAAAATTAGGTCACTTAGGAAAATTGAACCCTACAAAGGAAAAGGTATACGATTTGTGGGTGAGGAGATTAGGAGAAAAGCTGGCAAGACAGCTGCTAAATAAAAATAACTAGATAAATGGCTATATCAAAGGTTAATAGAAGAATTAGAATTAGAAAAGGTATACGGAGGAAAATTTCAGGGACTAGTTTAGCCCCCAGGTTATCAGTATATAGGAGTAACAGAGCTATTTACGGTCAATTGATTAATGATGAGAAGGGCGAAACATTAGTAGCAGCTTCATCGAAAGAAGTTGGAGGCTCAAATGTGACGGTGATAATTTCAAAAGAAGTAGGTTTGAAACTAGCTGAAAAGGCAAAATCTAATGGAATTGAAATGATTGTTTTTGATCGTGGTGGTTATCCTTTCCATGGGCAAGTCAAAGCAATGGCAGATGGAGCACGTGAGGGAGGTTTAAAATTTTAATAAATATATGTCACAATCAAACATAAAAATAGTCCGAGCGAGCGACATAGATCTTAAGGAAAAGGTAGTTGCTATAAAGCGAGTGGCTAAAGTGGTTAAAGGAGGTCGTCGGTTTAGTTTTTCTGCTATTGTTGTCGTAGGAGATGGAAATGGAGTTGTAGGATATGGTCTGGGAAAAGCCAATGAGGTGACAGATGCTATAACTAAAGGTATCGATGATGCTAAGAAAAATTTGGTACGTGTCCCTGTTTTTAAGGGCACAGTTCCCCATGAAGCTATTGGAAAATTTGGTGGTGGATTTGTTTTGTTAAAGCCGGCATCAGCAGGTACGGGTGTTATTGCTGGAGGCGCAATGCGTGCGGTCCTTGAGAGTGCTGGAGTTCATGATGTTTTAGCAAAATCGAAAGGATCTTCTAATCCTCACAATGTGGTTAAGGCTACTTTTGATGCACTCGCACAGATGAGGGACCCATTGACCATCGCAAGGCAGCGTGGTATAACACTAGATAAAGTTTTTAAAGGTTAGATCATGAATAAAGTATTAGTCACCCAAATTCGGAGTACTATCAAACGTCCCAAGAGGCAAGTATTGACCATTCAAGCACTAGGGCTAGGTAAGCTTAATAAAACTGTTGAAAAGGAGTTAACTCCACAAATCGCTGGAATGATCAGTAAAGTGAGACACTTAGTAGATGTAAAAGAAGTTTAAGATGAAATTAGAATCATTAAAACCGGCAACAGGATCGATCAGCAAAAGAAAAATCATTGGTAGGGGTCAAGGATCCGGAAGGGGAGGTACTT
The DNA here is from genome assembly GCA_002691385.1 of Flammeovirgaceae bacterium. Taxonomy (GTDB): domain Bacteria; phylum Bacteroidota; class Bacteroidia; order Cytophagales; family Cyclobacteriaceae; genus UBA4465. Next base: position 25,870 of record NZHT01000079.1, read on the forward strand.
CGACCAAAGGCCATAATGGAGCTCAGTCACGTGCGGGTTACTCGCGAAAAATTGGATTTGAGGGTGGACAAATGCCCTTGCAGAGAAGAATACCTAAGTTTGGTTTCAAGAATAATAATAGAATTGCCTCAAAGGCTGTAAACTTGGATACACTTGAATTATTGGCAACCACAAAAAAGCTTAAAGAAATTACTGTTGAAGTGTTAATTCAAAATGGATTGATAGGTAAAAAAGACGTGGTTAAAATATTAAGTAGGGGAGAAATTAAATCTAAACTCTCGGTCACAGTTCACAAATTTTCTAAGGCAGCAGTTGAGGCTATTGAGGCTGCAGGTGGAACAGCTACAGTTATAGGTTGATGAAAAAATTCTTCAGCACCATATCTAACATATTTTCAATCGAAGAACTTCGAATGAGAATCCTTAATACGTTAGGTTTTCTCATTGTGTTCAGATTGGGTTCTTTTGTTACCTTACCGGGTATAGATCCATCTAAACTTGTAGATAATGCAGGTGGTATCTTTGGTCTACTAGATACATTTCTAGGGGGTGCTTTTAGTAACGCTTCTATATTTGGTTTAGGTATCATGCCTTACATATCGGCATCTATTGTATTGCAACTACTTACCGTTGCTGTACCTTATTTTCAGAAATTACAAAAGGAGGGGGATAGTGGCCGAAAAAAAATCAGTCAAATAACAAGAGTGCTGACTTTGTTTATATGTATGGCTCAATCTGCAGCTTATTTAACAACCATATCTTCTGATGCCATTGTGTTAAATGGGTTTTTCTTTCGAATTTCCTCTATGATCATGCTTACAGCAGGCACCGTATTTTGCATGTGGTTGGGAGAAAAAATAACAGATAAGGGAATAGGTAATGGTATTTCTATGCTGATTATGATTGGTATTATTTCCAGATTTCCTGCGACTATCGTTGCTGAGGCAATGTCACGTGGAATGAGTCAGATGCTATTTTTCTTTATTGAGATGGTGGCTTTGTTTTTCGTGGTGATGTCAACTGTAGCTTTGGTACAGGCGATCAGAAGAATACCGGTTCAATATGCGAAGCAAGTAGTAGGTAACAAAGTTTATGGAGGTCAGCGGCAATATATACCGTTGAAGGTTAATAGTTCGGGAGTTATGCCTATTATCTTCGCACAATCCTTAATGTTTTTACCTGCGATGATTGGTGGTATATGGGCTGAAAATAGTGATACTGCACAATGGGTGGTTGCAACCTTTTCAAGAGTTGAATCCTGGCAGTACAGTTTGTTATTTGCCCTTTTGATTATTGTATTTACTTTTTTCTATACAGCCATTACGATCAACCCCACACAAATATCAGATGATATGAAAAGAAATGGAGGGTTTATACCTGGAATTAAACCAGGGAAACAGACTTCAGAATTCATTGATGGTGTATTATCTCGGATTACGCTACCTGGTTCTGTATTTTTGGCAATCATAGCCATTTTGCCCGCTTTTGCCATTTTAAGTGGTGTGAGTAGAGGGTTTGCACAATTTTATGGAGGTACTTCATTACTCATCATGGTTGGTGTTATTCTAGACACCTTACAACAAATAGAAAGTTACTTATTGATGAGACATTACGAAGGAATGATGAAATCAGGTCGAGTAAGGGGTAGATCTCAAAACACGGTAGTAGCATAATGGCAAAACAAGCATCTATAGAACAAGACGGAACCATAGTAGAAGCACTCTCTAATGCTATGTTTCGGGTTGAGCTAGAGAATGGGCATGAAGTTATAGCCCATATTTCTGGAAAAATGAGAATGTTTTATATTAAAATATTACCAGGAGATCGTGTGAAGATGGAAATGTCTCCATATGATTTGTCCAAAGGAAGAATCGTTTATCGATATAAATAATTAAGATGAAAGTTAGAGCATCAGTAAAAAAGCGAAGTGTCGATTGCAAGGTAATCCGAAGAAAAGGAAAACTATATGTAATCAATAAAAAGAACCCGAAGTTTAAACAAAGACAAGGTTAATATGGCCAGAATAGCAGGAGTAGATATTCCAGATGTAAAGAGAGGTGAGATAGGTCTTACCTATATATTTGGTATAGGTATAAATAGAGCGAGAAAGATTTTATTAGAGGCCGGTGTCGATGCAAATATAAAGGTGAAAGACTGGAGTGATGAGGACCAAGTTAAGATTAGATCAATTATCACAGAAACCACTAAGGTAGAAGGTGTACTCAAGTCTGAAATTCAGTTAAGTATAAAAAGATTGATGGATATAGGCTGCTATAGAGGTCTTAGGCATCGTAAGGGGTTACCTCTAAGAGGGCAAAGAACGAAAAACAATGCACGCACAAGAAAAGGAAAGCGTAAAACAGTAGCTAATAAGAAAAAAGCGGTTAAGTAAAATAGCGTAATGGCACAAAAAAGAAAAGATAAGGCAAAAAAAAGAGTAGTAGTAGTCGAAGCAGTCGGTGAGGCCCATATTCAGGCTACTTTTAACAATATCATTATTTCCTTAACCAATACGCAAGGGCAAGTAGTATCTTGGGCGTCTGCAGGTAAAATGGGTTTTAGAGGTTCAAAAAAGAACACGCCCTATGCAGGTCAAGTAGCTGCAACTGATTGTGCTCAGAAAGCTCACGAAATGGGTTTGAGAAAAGTTGAGGTTTTTGTTAAGGGCCCAGGTGCTGGTAGAGAATCTGCGATCAGAGCGATTCAAAATACCGGAATTGAAGTAACTGCAATAAGAGACGTGACACCACTTCCTCACAATGGATGTAGGCCACCGAAAAGAAGAAGAGTTTAATTAAGTCTTAAATACGAAGTAGATATGGCTAGATATAGAGGCCCTAAGTCCAAGATAGCAAGAAAATTTGGAGAACCAATTTTTGGCCCCAGTAAGGCATTACAGAATAAAGCATACCCTCCAGGTCAACATGGAAAGGGTAGAAGAAAAAAGCTTTCTGAGTTTGCAATACAACTTGCAGAAAAGCAGAAGGCCAAGTATACTTATGGTTTGCTCGAAAAGCAGTTTGCCAACGTGTTCAATAAAGCATCTCGTAAAAGTGGGATCACTGGAGAAATTTTACTTCAATTACTCGAGTCGAGATTAGATAACACTATTTATAGACTTGGTATCGCGTCGACCAGGAGGGCTGCCCGACAGTTGGTATTGCATAAGCATATCATGGTGAATGGAGGTATTGTTAATATCCCATCATATAACTTAAGAAGAAATGATATTGTATCAGTTCGAGAACGTTCTAAATCTTTAGAATTGATATCAAATAGTCTCGCATCTACAGCCACTAAAACATTTTCTTGGTTGGAATGGGACAGTACAGATTATTCAGGAAAATTTTTAAATCTTCCCGAGAGAGAAGAGATACCTGAAAATATTAAGGAGCAGCTTATTGTTGAGCTGTACTCAAAATAATTGATTTACTAAAAGTTAAAAATAACGATATGTCAATTTTAGCGTTTCAAATGCCCGATAAGGTAGTAATGGAAAAGGCAGATGATTTTCACGGTCTCTTCACATTTAAACCTTTAGAAAAAGGTTATGGCGTTACGGTAGGTAACGCACTTCGAAGAATATTATTATCCTCCTTGGAAGGCTATGCCATCACAGAGATAAGAGTACCTGGTGTACTCCATGAGTTTTCAACCATCAAAGGTATGGTCGAAGACGTTAGTGAATTGATTTTAAATCTCAAAATGGTACGTTTCAAAAAAATTGTGGGAGTTGATGATGATAAAATAACGGTTAAGGTTTCCGGAAAGGAGAAATTGACCGGAGCCGATATTGGAATGTCAACCAACTCGTATGAGGTATTGAATCCAGAGCACATTGTATGTAAATTAGATAGTTCGGCTAAATTCGAGTTAGAGTTGACCGTACAAAAAGGGAGAGGCTATGTGCCTGCCGAAGAAAACAAGAATGAAGAGCAAAATTTCGGATCTATTTCCATTGACTCTATTTTTACTCCGATAAAAAATGTTAAGTACAGTGTTGAAAATACTCGTGTTGAGCAAAAAACAGATTATGAACAACTCATCCTTGATATTGAAACAGACGGATCTATTCATCCGGAAAATGCCTTGAAAGGTGCAGCTAATATATTGATACAGCATTTTATGTTGTTCTCAGATCAAAGTATGATTTTAGATACCGCTAACAAGGGAGAGCCTGAGCAAGTGGATGAAGAATTGCTTCACATGCGAAAGCTGTTGAAAACATCTCTTAATGATCTTGATTTATCGGTAAGAGCTTATAATTGCCTTAAAGCAGCTGAAGTTCGTTCTCTTGGCGATTTGGTGAATCTTGAAATTTCAGAAATGATGAAATTTAGAAACTTCGGAAAGAAATCATTGGCTGAATTAGAGCAATTGGTCGTTGAAAAGGGTTTGACTTTTGGAATGGACTTGGCAAAATACAAACTAGAAGAAGAATGAGACACGGAAAAAAATTCAATCACTTAGGCAGGACTGCGTCTCACCGAAAGGCGATGCTGTCAAATATGGCATCTTCATTGATTAAATATAAAAGGATAAATACAACGATAGCAAAGGCAAAGGCTTTGAAAAAGTATGTTGAGCCTTTGATCACCAGGGCCAAGGAGAATTCAACGAATTCAAGGAGAGTAGTCTTTGAATATTTGCAGGATAAAGAATCTATTAACGAATTATTTGGTGATGTGGCTGAAAAAGTAGCCAATAGACCTGGAGGATACACAAGGATACTAAAAACGGGTAGTCGCTTAGGTGATAATGCTGAGATGTGTGTGATGGAACTTGTAGATTACAATAAATTGTTGCTTGAAGAAACAAAGCCAAAAGCAACAAAGCGGTCTAGAAGAAGTAAATCAAAGTCATCTTCATCCGATATAGCAGTTGTAGAGGACGCGCAAATAGTAACATCCGAAACTGAGGTAGAAGTTGTATCGACTGAAGTTGCTAAGCCAGAGACGGGAAGCTCTATTGATGAAGAGGATAAAAAAGATTAAATGGCTTCAAAATAATGAAAGGATTGAGATTTCTCAGTCCTTTTTTTTTGTGCTTACCTTTGCAATTCTGTTAATTTTGTGTAATTAAAAAGGATTAATTTTTTTATTTTAATAAAAGTATTTATGAAAAGAGAAAAAGCCATACTCTATTTAGCTGATGGGACATTACTTGAGGGACTTTCAATTGGGAAAAAAGGAACTTCAGGAGGAGAGATTTGCTTTAATACGGGTATGACTGGATATCAAGAGATTTACACTGATCCCTCATATTATGGTCAAATTGTGATCAACACCAATTCCCACATCGGAAATTATGGTGTACATAAGGATGAGAATGAATCCGATAGGCCTAAGATCAAAGGTTTAGTAGTTAATGCTTTTACTTACGATTACAGTCGCAGCACTGCTTCTGGTAGTTTGGAAGATTACCTAAATTCAAATGATACAGTAGGCATATCCGATATAGATACGCGCATGTTGGTAAGACATGTGAGAAGCAAAGGGGCCATGAATGCTATTATCAGTACTGAAATTTTTGATATTGTGGAGCTTAAATCTGAATTGATGAAGGTTCCAAATATGAAATCGCTTGAATTGTCGAGTCTTGTGACGACTCATGAGGCTTATGAACTTGGAGCGGATAACTCTGGCTTTAAAATTTGTGTACTTGACCTAGGTGTCAAAAGATCTATTTTAGATAATTTTTTAACTAGAAACTGTCATCTCAAGATCTTCCCTGCTAAAACTAGTTTTGAAGAAATGCAGAAATGGGATGCTGATGGCTATTTTATTTCAAATGGTCCAGGAGATCCGGAAGTTATGGATTATGCTGTTGGTACCATTAAGCAAATATTAGCTGAGATGAAGCCCTTATTTGGCATTTGTCTCGGGAATCAATTATTGGCAAGAGCTGTGGGTATAAGTACTTTTAAGATGCATCATGGCCATCGTGGACTAAATCAGCCTGTTAAAAATTTAATGACTGGGAAAAGTGAGATAACCTCCCAAAATCATGGATTTTCCGTGAATATGGAGTCTTTAAAAAATTCCACATTAGCCGAGTTAACGCATGTTAATTTAAATGATGAATCTGTTGAGGGCTTGAGATTGACCAATGGTCAGGCTTTCTCCGTGCAACATCACCCAGAGTCAACTCCTGGTCCCCATGATTCCACCTATTTGTTTGATGATTTTATACAACTAATTAAGAATAATAAAACATGAGTATTATAGAGAGTGTATTTGCTAGACAAATATTAGATTCGAGAGGAAATCCGGCAGTAGAGGTGGATGTAATCACTGAAAGTGGTATCATGGGACGTGCGGCTGTACCTTCAGGAGCATCAACAGGTGAGCACGAGGCACATGAGCTTAGAGACGGTGACAAAAGTAAATACATGGGTAAAGGAGTTTTGAAAGCCGTTCAAAATGTGAATGAATTGATTGCACCAGAGATTTTGGGATTTTCAGTTTTCGATCAAAAGATCATTGATCAAACGATGATTGATTTAGATGGAACCGTGAATAAGAGTAAACTAGGTGCTAATGCTATTTTAGGTGTTTCTTTAGCCATTGCTAAAGCGGCGGCTGATGAGTCTAGTCAGCCTCTATTCAGATATTTGGGTGGGGTGAATGCGCATCTCTTACCCGTTCCTATGATGAATATTATTAATGGAGGATCTCATTCGGATGCCCCTATTGCCTTTCAAGAATTTATGATTCGGCCCATTGGGGCCTCTTCTTTTAGCGAGGCTTTGAGAATGGGAGCTGAAATTTTTCACCACTTGAAAAGCATTTTGAAATCTAAGGGTTTAAGTACTGCTGTAGGTGATGAGGGTGGATTTGCACCAAGTTTTGTAGGAGGTACAGAAGAAGCTTTAGACAGTGTACTTAAGGCGATTGAATTGGCTGGATACAAAGCAGGTGAAGAAATTACCATAGCGATGGATTGTGCGGCTTCCGAATTTTATGAAGAAGGCAATTATAATTATGCTAAGTTTGAAGGGAATAATGGTAAAGTTAGAACAAGTGCGGAACAGGTTACCTATTTGACCTCTTTGATTGATAAATATCCAATCGATAGTATTGAAGATGGGATGGATGAAAATGATTGGGAAGGGTGGAAAATATTAACTGAGGCCATAGGAGATCGTTGTCAATTGGTTGGGGATGATCTTTTGGTGACTAACGTGAATTATTTACAAAGGGCTATTTATGAAAAATGTGGTAACTCTATTTTGATTAAAGTGAATCAAATTGGAACACTTTCAGAGACTTTTGCTGCCATTGAAATGGCACATAAGGCGGGATGGACAGCGATTGTATCACATCGCTCGGGTGAGACGGAGGACAATACGATTGCAGATATAGCTGTATCATTGAACACAGGCCAAATCAAGACTGGATCTTTGTCTCGTTCGGACAGAATGGCGAAGTATAATCAACTATTGAGAATTGAAGAGGAACTAGATGATTCCGCTGTTTATCCGGCGAGAAAGTAGACATAATTTTGATATAAAAACTTGGATAGAACTAGTTTTTTATCTTTGCTCAGTAAATATGATGACTAGCTAATCTTTTGCCATTTAAGATTTGATGTCATTAATTTTATCTTAAAATCAATGAAAAACGCACTTCACATCTCGATTTTCATACATTTTTTTTATCTTTAATTTGGATATGAAAAGTTTGATACTCCAGATTCCTCCAGTTTTTAAAAATATGTATGTTTTGGGGGCTTTATTTTTCATTGTTTGGTTAATGATATTTGACTCTAATGATATTTTGACCCAACTTTCCTTGAGAAAAAAAGAAGCTGATTTGCAACAAACGAAAGTTTATTATCAGAAACAAATAGAGACTGTAAAGGCCGACCGCAAAGCATTATTTAGTAATCAAGATTTGCTGGAGCGCATTGCTAGAGAAAAATATTATATGAGTGCTGAAGGAGAAGATGTCTATGTTATCGTTCCAGCATCAGTAGATCAGTAGATCAGCTAAACCCTAATTGTTATTTATGAAACTTTGGATCTGTATTTTAATGATCGCTCTGTCTTGCTTTGCGTCAGCACAATCAGAGGGGATTTTTGATAAAATGTATTTTGGTGGGGGTTTTGGACTTGATTTTAATCAAAATGTATTCTCATTTAGTTTAACACCTTATGCAGGTTACAAATTGACGGAGCTTTGGTCGGCGGGATTAGGAATAAATTATCAATTCTGGCGTGATAAAATCTTAGATTTAAAAATAAATAATTACGGGGGTAACGTTTTTGCCAGATACAGTATTACAACGCAAATTTTTTTTTCTGCAAAATTAGAATATTTATCTGTAGACTTTATAAGTAAGCGCGAAGGGTTTTATAATCTTCCAGTAGGTATAGGCTATGTGGTGCCCATATCTAAAATAGCCTCTTTGTATATGATTGGGCAATATGATTTGTTATACGATGTTACTGAGACTAATGGTGCTTATTCAAGTCCATGGATTTTAGAGGCAGGCTTTGGATTTGGCTTTTAAAATTTGACATGGTATTGCTCTGAGAGTGATTGTAAATCTTTTACCACGTTATTCAATAGTGGAATCCCCTCTTTTCTTCTCAGCTGCTCCATATGTCGCTCCGGGTCTCCAGGAATAATTACTTTATTGATTTCATTTATGGTTTTAGCATTTCTAAATCGTTTAATCCAGATATCCATGTTGTTTTTGAATTCGGAGGCAGGCCTAAAGGCATCAATTCTTATAGCACCAAAAAAATGTCCAATTCCTTCTCCAACTGGATTGGGATTAGGGTCTAAAAAGGAGACAAATGGAGGCACCCAAGGCCCATAATTAGCTCCAGAAAGCACTGCGGACAAGATATCCACAACGCTTGCCAATATGAATCCTTTGTGAGATCCATGATCTCTATCTCCACCTAGGGGTAATAAGGCACCACCTTCGACAACACCTTGAGCTGATTGTGTGGGTTGACCCTCTTTATCTTGTAACCAACCCAACGGAGCAGATTCATTTTTTCTTTGCAGAATCTCAAGTTTACCATTGGCTGCTGTTGTAGTAGCCATATCAGCGACAAATGGAGGCTCTTCACCAGCTGGAATAGCGACAGAGATGGGATTGGTTCCTAAAAGACGCTCTTTGGCATATGTAGGGGCGACCAGAGGGCTCGCATTGGTCATCGAGATGCCAATGCAATCTGCTTTCAATGCCATCATGGCATGATAGCCTGCAATACCGTAGTGATTGGAGTTTTTGACGGCAACCCAACCTGTTCCTACATTTTTAGCTTTTTCTATGGCTAACCGCATGGCATAAGGACCAGCAACAAGTCCGAGTCCGGCATCACCATCTACTACAGCAGTACTGGGTGTTTCATGGATCACACTTAGTTTCGGTTGGGGATTGATTCTTTTTTTCTCATAAAGTCGGAGGTAGCCCATTAGTCTAGCTACGCCGTGTGAGTCCACTCCTCTTAAATCCGCGCTCAAGAGCACTTGAGCTGCTTCAATGGCTTGCTTACGAGAGCAGCCAATTTTTATAAATAAATTTAGAGCAAACTGCTGAAGTCGATCAAAAGAATAGATAGTCATATATCAATATTTTTGAAATGGGGTTTTATTTTAATTGTATGCGGTTTAATGGTTTGGAGCAATGCTCCTTCCTTTAGGGCATAAGAGGAAATACGCGTAGTTTCTAATCCTGTTCTTTTGAGAATGAATTGGATAAGTATAGACGCTACGACAATCATATCCACCCTTAGTTCAATCATTCCAGGAATCAACAGCCGTTCTTGCTTGTTTTTTGCGATAATTTCTTGAAAAATTTGGAGCATTCCATTTTGTGAAATGGGAAGTTCAGTTTCCTCTTGTTGGGTATATTTATTGATTTTTCTTTGATAAATTTCACTCAAGGTTTCAAAGGTTCCCGATGATCCAATCAGCGTTTTAGGTTTATAGAGATCACAGGCTTCAAATAGAGGTTGAAGATTTATTTCTAGATAGCTTTCGATAGCCGATATTTCAGGAGTCGTAATTGGGTCATTCTCATGGAATTTTTCCATCATCCGTTGTCCACCTATTTCAAAGCTTTTCATCCAAATAGGTTCAAATCCCTGAGAAATAATAAACTCAATACTGCCACCACCGATATCCATAATTAAACCAATATCAGTATCCATATTCAGCGCTCTACATACTCCATAATGGATATAGAAGGCCTCTTCCATACCTGAAATCACACGAGGTTCAATGCCTACCTCTTCTTTTATTTTCTGGATAAGAAATTGTTGGTTTTTAGCATTTCTAATAGCACTGGTTGCGAATGCATGAACCTTATGGATATGCGCTGCATCGATTTGCTTTTTGAAGGATTTTAACGCCGAGAGGCAGCGTTCGATGGCATCATCGTTGATATATCCTTCACTAATACCGTTGGCACCAATTTTTGCAGCGATCTTTTCTTTATGAAAGATTTCAAATGTTTCATTGGCAACCTTTACCAATAAAAGGTGGAAGGTGCTGGTTCCCATGTCAATAATAGCGAGATTCATAGGTTTAATGCTGCCTCGCGAATCTAAACTTTTACACAATAAAGACCTAATACATTTACATTAATCCCTAATAACTTCTTGGGAATAAAGTCGCTCATTATTGATTTCACAATATATTTGAGTTAATTAACTAAGTTGATATTTTTTTTTGATAAAAGTCCATTTGTCATGAGAACGAAAAAAGAAAAAGATGCTTATTTGATAGTTAGAATAAAAAAACTGAACTTGGAGGTAGGGTAAAAAGAATTACTCAGCAGCATAAGAAAGGGAAACTAACAGCTTGAGAATGGCTCAATTTATTGTTAGATCCGGGATCATTTCAAGAAATAGATTGCTGAAGCAGTGAATACTAAAAAAAAGCATGAAGAAAAAATATAGGAGTATGAACACAAATTTGCATATCCCTATCATGCCGCTGCCCGTGGTTATATAGATGAGGTAATATTCCTACATAAAACTATATCTTTTTAATATGAAATATATAGGTCGGATGTATGAAGACTAAAAGGATTCAATTAATTTTGTAAGACTCAAAAATCAGATTATTGAAAAAGCAAAAAGTAGCTATTGTTACAGCGGCAAGCAAAGGGATTGGTATTGCTTGTGCGACTCATCTTGCATCTGAGGGTTATAAGCTCGTTTTGATGTCTCGTTCAGATAGTTTGTTTGCCCTTTGCGATCAACTTAACGCAAGGCCAATACAGGGATCTATTGAAGATGATAATGCTATTGCAAGATTGGTTGATTTTACTTTTGAGAAGTATGGGAGGATTGATGCTGTGGTATGTAATACAGGTCATGCGAACAAAGGCTCCTTATTTTCTCTGACAGATTTAGATTGGAAACAAGGGATGGATTTATTATTGATGAATGTAGTAAGATTGGCAAGATTGGTTGGCCCTATTATGGCAAAGCAAAAGGACGGAGCCTTCGTTAATATATCCACATTTGGTGCTAAAGAGCCTTCTTTATCCTTTCCTGTTTCATCGGTAATTAGGGGAGCAGTGTCCAATTATTGTAAATTATTTGCTTCGGAATTGGGTCATGCCAATGTGAGGATGAACAATATTCTTCCCGGATTTATCAATTCATATCCGGCAGATGAACAAACCGTTAATCAAATCCCCATGCTGCGGCAAGGGACTCCTAAAGAAGTAGCTGAATTAGCTTCTTTTTTAGTATCAGATAAGGCTAGTTATATCACAGGGCAAGATTTTGTGATTGATGGTGGATTGACGAAATCAATTTAAAAAACTAATATTATGGATCAAAAAAGTAAAGATTTTTTATTTGAATATCTCAATAATCCATCACCGACAGGGTTTGAAGAAGGAGGACAAAGAATATGGCTTGATTATATGCATCCCTACATAGATGATTACATTTCTGATACTTATGGAACCGTAGTAGGTGTTATCAATCCTGAGGCAGTTTATAAGGTGGTTATTGAAGCACATGCTGATGAAATTTCTTGGTTTGTAAATTATATAGACGATAAAGGATATATATATGTTATCCGTAATGGAGGATCTGATCACCAGATTGCTCCTTCTATGCGCGTAAACTTGCATACACGTAAAAAGGGTATTGTGAAAGGAATATTCGGTTGGCCTGCCATTCATGTGCGTAAGGAAAAAGAAGATGCACCGACATTAAAAAACATTTTTGTTGATGTGGGAGCTAGTAGTAAAGCTGAGGTCGAGGAAATGGGAATTCATCCCGGTACTGTAATCACCTTTAATGATGAGTTGATGGAACTTGGAGAAAAATATTATACCGGCAGAGCCTTAGATAATAGGATAGGGGGGGTTATGATTGCAGAAGTTTTTAGAAGAATTAAAGAACAAAAGATTGAACTTCCCTTTGGCTTGTACGCTGTTAATGCCGTTCAAGAGGAAATAGGATTACGTGGAGCAGAAATGATTTCTAGACGAATTAAGCCGGATGTAGCTATTATAACTGATGTAACTCACGATACCAATTCGCCGATGTATGATAAGAAAAATAGTGGTGACATTTCGATAGGTAAGGGCCCCACCTTATCTTATGCACCCGCTGTACAGCAAAATCTCAGAGATTTGATTGTCACAGTAGCTGAAAAGAATCAGATTCCTTTTCAACGATTAGCTTCTTCAAGGTTTACAGGTACAGATACAGATGCTTTTGCATACTCTGGATCTGGGGTGGCTTCAGCTTTGATTTCATTGCCGCTTAAATACATGCACACTACTGTTGAAACGGTGGCAAAAATTGATATTGAGCATGTGATTAATTTAATTCTCGAGACCATCAAAAGTATTGAGTCAGCGCAAGATTTTAGGTATATTAGATAGGGTATAAGTTGTCATATCAAAAAATCAACAGTGCTATAGGTCAATCGATTAATGACTTCAAAATGATTGCTTCTNGAGACAAGATATTGGTTGCGATTAGTGGAGGCAAAGACAGNTTATGTATGCTTTATTTTTTAAAGGAGTTTCAGAAAAAAGCACCCATAAATTTTGAAATTCTAGCNGTAAATGTAGATCAAAAACANCCTGNGTTTCCTGTAGAAGTTTTGCCAAGACTTTTTGAAGAATGGGAGATAGGCTATGAAATTGTTGAGCAAGATACTTACCGCGTAGTTGTTGAAAAAACAATTCCAGGGAAGAGCTATTGTTCACTTTGTAGTCGATTGAGGAGAGGTATTTTATATGATTCAGCGAGAAAATTTGGATGTAACAAAATTGCCTTAGGTCACCATCGAGAGGATGTATTGGAAACTTTTATGATGAATCTATTTTTCTCAGGTCAATTAGGCTCGATGCCGGCAAACTACCAGATTAAAACAGAAGATTTGTATGTAATCAGGCCCTTATTTTCGGTTCAAGAGGACTGGATAGTAGATTTTGTCCGAGCCCAGGAATGGCCAATTATCCCTTGTAATCTATGTGGATCACAGGAGCATCTAAAGCGCCAAAAGATGAAGGAGTTATTAATTGAGCTGCAGCAGCAGTATCCAAAATTAAAGGAGACGGCTTTTAGATCTCTTCATAATCTCAAACCAAAGTTTCTTTTCAATCAAAAGTTGTGGGAAACAGAAATCCCTAAAATCTAATCATACTATGGATTTATTAATAAATAACAAAGTAGCCTTCGTCGCGGCATCAAGTCAAGGACTAGGATATGCAGTGGCCAAGGAATTATTACAAGAAGGGTGCCATGTCATTATTTCAGGTAGAGATGTCAAAAATTTAGAATACGCTGCACAGACTTTGTCTGATTTTGGAAAAGGTAAGATATTGGCTTTGTCCGGAGATATATCCAATGAAGTAGATCGCAATCGGATGATCAAAGCATCGCTAGATGAGTTTAAGGGCGTAGATATTTTGATCACTAATTCAGGCGGACCGCCCTCAGGAAATTTCGATCAATTTTCTTTGGATGATTGGGAAGCTGCATATCATTTACTTTTGGCCAGTACTGTGGCCTTAATTAGGGGATTTTTGCCCCAAATGAAGGCCCAAAAATGGGGGAGAATTGTGGCCATTACCTCACAGGCAGTTAAGCAACCCGTTGATGGATTGATTCTTTCAAATAGTGTGCGTGCGGCTGTATCAGGATTAATCAAAAGCCTTTCCAATGAGCTAGGAGCTTATAATATTACGGTTAATAATCTCATGCCTGGGTCTACTGAAACTGGAAGGTTACAAAACTTACTAAAAGTGAATCCTTCCTTCAAGGACAGCACCAAAAATATACCTTTGGAACGTTTCGGTCGGCCACATGAATTTGCGGCAGCTGTTGCTTTTTTTGTCAGTGAACGCGCGAGTTACATTACTGGGACTTCATTGGCGGTGGACGGGGGCAGTATTAAAAATATTTTGTAAGAACCCTAAGGAGTAGCAACTTCTTTAGGAGAGGATAATCATAAAGCCATATGATGCGCTCTAAACATCACATCACATTCGAATTTGAAGCTTCTTTACATTTGGGATTCCTTTTGGACTCATTTCTACGAAGTAGAACCAGTCATATTCTGTTTCTTTCAAATCAGGATAATTGGTACCTGACAAAGTGTTGACCAATTGAGGTGTGGTGTTGGAGTGGCCAACTATAACTACAGTTTCCCCTTTATGTGTATTTAAAAGTTTTTGAGCAAATGAATCAAGTTCACTAGGAATGTAATTTGATATTTCCAACTGTTTGGCTGTAGCCAATGGCGTAGCCGTATCTATTGAACGTCGATAAGGGCTGGCATAAATGGCATCGATTCCTACGGCCTCGAATATATGCACCAAGGCATTGGCTCGTTTCCAGCCTTTGGTGGATAGTTGAGGGTCGTTATCTGAAGAAATTATTTTTTCAGCATGTCTTATGAGTATAAAAGAAGTTGATTTTTCTTGTTCAGGTTGACAGGAATTAATAATGGAAAGAAATCCTGAGAAGAGTAAAATTTTAAAAAAGTGTTTTAAATTCATAAATTTAGATGTCTTTAGCATTCATTAAAGATAATTCCTACAGATTTCAAATGTACCCAATAGCTAGGATAAGATTTTTTAACTACATCTATATCTTTAATAGTAATGACTCTGATCATACAGACGGGAGCAAAGGCCATGGCCATTCTGTGATCTTCATATGTTTCAATGGTTTCGATGTGCTCCGGAATCGTGCCTGGTGTTAAACACCAAGTTCCATTTTCTTCATTCAAAAGGCTCCCAATTTTAAGCAATTCTTTTTTCATAGCCATTAAACGATCGGTTTCCTTTATTTTCAGGCTTTCAAGACCTGTCATAGTTAATTTAATTCCTTTAATGGCGGCGACCACCATGACTGTTTGGGCTAGATCAGGACAGTTTTTAAAATCAAGGGTTTGATTTATTTCAGTAACTGGAATAGAGGTCAGTTCAACTTTGTCGTATATGAATTCAGTTTTGACTCCCATCATAGACATGATATTAACAATATTTTGATCTCCTTGGAAACTATGGGTGCGAAGTCCTCGAAGGGTAATACTGCTTTCTTGATTTAAGGCAACCATGCTGTACCAGTAGCTTGCGCCTGACCAATCACTTTCAATAGTATAGGATTGCCTTTGATATCGCTGCGGTTTTATATTTATGGTTTGATTTTTCCAGGCAGCTTTTATACCAAAATATTGCATTAGTGCCAAGGTCATCTCTATATAGGGTCTCGAAAAAATCTCACCGGTCAGTTTAATAGAGATACCATTGGGAAGTGCTGGACCTATCATGAGTAGGGCACTGATGTATTGACTACTGATATTACCTGGGATACTTATTTTTCGAGTTTTTGAATTATTTTTTTTGGCGCTAATGCGTAAAGGTGGAAAGCCCTCATGTGCCAGATAATCGATTTTGGCGCCTAACTTACGTAGGGCATCTACCAAGGGTTTAATAGGTCGTTCTTTCATGCGATCAGATCCAGTAATCGTTTCTCCTGAGCCAATGATCGCAAGGTATGCGGTACAGAATCGCATCGTAGTACCAGCATCAATTACATCCCAAACAAGTTGTTTTTCGGTGAGTAAACGTTGCATGGTTTGGGTATCACGAGCATCTGATAAATTTTTCAATTGCAATTGATTACCAGAAAGTGCATTCATAATCAATGCGCGGTTGCTTTCACTCTTTGAGGATGATAAGGTGATTTCACCATTTAATGACTTATGATAGCAATCAAGTTGATAATTCATGATTTATTAGAGTCAAAAAAAATAAAAGGTCTAAGCTGTAGAATTGGCAATTTAAGGATGACTTTTTGAATTTAGATAAAAATTAATGGATCCTGCAATTTGGTCATCACTTACCTCAATGTCAAATAAACAACTTCCCGGTCCATTGATTAGTGAAAACATAATAGTAGAATCGTGGTTCTTTTTGTCTTGTATTAATAATGATTTGATTTTATCAAAAGAAGGGAATATAGTAATGCGATCAAAAACCTGATCAATATAGTTTACCGCTTGCTCAAAATATTTTTTTTCTATCAAACCCAATTCGAGAGCTAATTTAGCTTCCATGATCATTCCGGCTGCGATGGCTTCTCCATGCAATAGGTCTTTTTCTGTTTCTAAATACCAGGATTCAACGCTGTGTCCGAGTGTATGTCCAAAGTTTAAGATTTTTCTTAAAGCAGACTCGTAGGGATCTTTTTCGACAATATCAGCTTTGACAAATACAGATTTTTTGATGAAACTTTGCCAATCTTTAATCTCTGAAAAGAGGTTCATTTGGATGTCTTTCCAGTAGTCCAAATCGTAGATTAGGCCATGTTTGATAATTTCTGCAAAACCTGATTTAAGTTGTCTATGAGGGAGAGTATTCAAAAATTCATCACAGATTATGATGGCATCAGGATCTTTAAATACACCAATGTGATTTTTTAATTCATTGAAATTTATTCCTAATTTTCCACCAATACTTGCGTCAACTTGAGAAAGTAATGTCGTTGGTATATTTATAAAGCGAATTCCTCTTTTGAAAGTAGCAGCGACAAAACCTCCCATATCTCCAACGATCCCACCTCCAAGATTAATGAGTAATGATTTTCGAGTAAATTTGAGAGCTGTTAACTGTTGCCAGATAATGTTACAGGTTTCAATATTTTTATTTTTTTCTCCACTATTAATTTGAATTAAAGGCATTGCTTTAATCGAGATCAATTTAGGTAAGCAATGGATTAAAGAATTCTCGTCAACTAAAACGGCGATTTTATCGGGCTTAAAGAATGCAAGGCAACTTTCAAGTTGCTGATTCACATTTTGAGTGAAATGTATGTTAGGTGGGATTTTTTTCATACCGCAAAATTACATGTCTTTTTTATACTTTGATTACCTCGAGTGATGAATCCTTAAGTCGTTTATTATCTTTGCTGCCAATGTGTTAACGAGATGATGATATGTCGGTGAACTTTGATGATACTAAAATTACTTTTCGGTCTAAATCTTCGAGAGAATTACAAGTGTCAAATTTTATTTTTTCAGTTTTAAATAGGCCTTTTTTGGTATTTTTGGGTACTTTAATTATAAAATGTGCGCTAAAATTTCGATTTCCTATAAAGGGGCTCATAAAGGCAACCCTTTTTGATCAATTCTGTGGAGGAGAAAGTATCCAGGGTTGTGAAAAAAAAATCAATCAACTCAATACATTTAATGTTAAAACTATTTTGGATTATTCGATTGAAGGGCAAGAAAATGAACAAAGTTTTGATCAGACCTTGAAAGAGACTTTAAGAGCCATTCAATTTTCCAATCGGCATGATGCCATTCCTTTTTGTGTGTTAAAACTTACAGGATTAGGCTCAAAATCTTTGATGACTAAAATTCAATTGGAGAAAGAATTGACGGTGAATGAAAAAAATCAATTTATTAGGTTCAAGGATCGTGGCCTTGAGATAGCGGATGAGATTTCAAAATTAAATCAGCGATTGTTGATTGATGCTGAGGAAAGTTGGTATCAAAATGTTGTAGACGCATTCAGTTATGAGTTAATGATTAAATATAATACTGAGAGGGCGTTAATTTACAATACCTATCAGTTTTATCGGCGAGATATGTTGGATAGAATGAAGACGGGATTTGAGGATATGTTTGGATCCAAAGTGTATTTTGGAGCTAAAATTGTACGAGGGGCTTATATGGAACAAGAGCGTTTTCGGGCACAATCATTGGGATATCCAGATCCGATTCAGCCTAATAAAGATGCTACGGACAGAGATTACAATGAGGGCGTAAAATTTGTGATGGAACATTTAAACTATTGTTCAATTTGTTTAGGTACTCATAATGAAGCTTCGAGTAAAGATTTGGTTGATCTGATCAAGCAGTATGGCTATGAAAAGAATGACTCTCGTATATTTTTTGCTCAGTTATTGGGAATGAGTGATAATATATCATTTAAATTGTCCAATGAAGGTTATAATGTTGCTAAATATATGCCTTATGGGCCACTAGAGAAGGTCATGCCTTATTTGTTCAGGCGGGCAGAGGAGAATACTTCAGTTCAAGGACAAAGTAGCCGTGAGCTTATGTTGATTAAGAAAGAAATTAAAAGAAGAAAATTTAAATTATAATGCAATTAAGTGAGCAAGAATTGATACGCCGACAGGCCAGGAAGGATTTGATAAATATGAATATTGATCCATATCCTCCCGAGCTTTTTGAAATAACCACCACGAGTAGAGAAATTAAAGAGAAGTATAAAGACGAATCGGCATCTTTAAAAAACATATCGATTGCAGGACGTATCATGAGTCGTCGTATCATGGGCTCCGCTTCCTTTGCTGAAATTCAAGATGATGCGGGTAGAATTCAAATTTATCTCCGTCGAGATGATGTATGCACAGGTGAGGATAAATCTTTGTACAATGATGTTTTCAAGAAAAAGTTAGACATTGGGGACATTGTAGGGGTCAAAGGATTTATCTTCGTGACGCAAGTAGGAGAGATATCTATTCATGTTACCTCCTTCAAAATATTGACTAAGTCCTTGAGACCTTTGCCCATCGTAAAAGAAACAGAAGATGCAGAGGGCAGTAAGAAAACATGGGATGCTTTTACTGATCCTGAACAAAGATATCGACAGCGATATTTAGATCTTATTGTAAATCCTCAGATCAAAGATACGTTTCGTAAACGCGCACTTTTGGTAAATACCATTAGAAATTTCTTGAATGAGAAGGGATATTTAGAGGTTGAAACGCCAATTTTACAACCTATTCACGGAGGAGCAGCAGCAAAACCCTTCGTAACCCATCATAATACATTGGACATGCCTTTGTATTTGAGAATCGCTAATGAGCTTTATCTAAAAAGGCTCATTGTCGGTGGATTTGATGGAGTTTTTGAATTTGCGAAAGACTTTAGAAATGAAGGAATGTCGAGGTTTCATAATCCTGAATTTACCCAGGTAGAATTATATGTAGCCTATAAGGATTATTTTTGGATGATGGATTTAATGGAAGAGATTGTAGAGCAAATCGCCATTAAATTGCATGGTGATACTAAAATCACCGTAGGGGA
The DNA here is from genome assembly GCA_002691385.1 of Flammeovirgaceae bacterium. Lineage (GTDB taxonomy): Bacteria > Bacteroidota > Bacteroidia > Cytophagales > Cyclobacteriaceae > UBA4465. The sequence goes on from NZHT01000079.1 coordinate 45,437, forward strand.
GCACTTTATAGATTTTCAAAGGCCCTGGAAGCGATTCACCATGTATGAAGCCATAGCCCACTTTACAGGTATTGATATTTCAGAGATGGATGAGAAGGCATTGAGAGTAACAGCTAAATCCTTAGGAATTGTTACTGATGAAACGATGGGATCTGGAAAATTGATAGATGAAATATTTGGAGAGCGGTGTGAATCAAAATTAATTCAACCCACTTTTATCACTGATTATCCCAAAGAAATGTCCCCTTTGACTAAAAAGCATCGTTCTAAACCGGGCTTAGTTGAACGCTTTGAGGCGATATGCAACGGTAAAGAAATCATGAATGCTTATTCTGAGTTGAATGACCCTGTAGATCAGCGAGAACGATTTGANNANCAATTGGCNCTTNCGGNACGAGGAGATGAGGAAGCCATGGCCNTNGATGANGATTTTTTACGNGCNCTTGAATATGGNATGCCNCCNACNTCAGGCGTTGGTTTAGGTATTGATCGCTTATCAATGATTATGACCAATTCTCTATCAATACAGGATGTATTATTTTTTCCACAAATGAGGCCTGAAAAAAGTGAAGACCAATCAACAGATAAAGAATTTAAAGATAAGGGTATCCCGGCGGTTTACCTTCCTTTATTGAGGAAAATAGGCTTGAATACTCTGGGTCAACTAAGTGAATCTAATGTAAACAAGCTGCATAATGATTTGTGTGGTATGCGTAAAAAGATGAAGTTAAAAGATTTAGAAAATCCAACCAAAGAAGCGGTTCAGAATTGGATTGATGCATCACAAGAATAGAAGTTAGATAGCAACTCGTATGTGAGCTAGGATATACTNAGAAANCCAGATATAGTACCAAACTCGTTAATATCGATTTGCTCAGCAGCAGGAATTTCTGGTAATCCAGGCATTCTTAGCATGTTTCCTGTGATGGGAATCAGAAAACCTGCACCGGTAGCCAATTCCATATCTCGAATTGTAAGTCCAAAATGATTGGGACGACCAAAAAGGCTACTGTCATCGGATAATGAGCTTTGAGTTTTGGCCATACAAATGGGGAGATCACTTATCTTTAAATTGTTGGCTCTTTCTATGATATTTTCTGCCTTACTGGTGTAGCTTATGGTCCCTGCACCATAAACATCTTTAGCGATGGCTGAGATTTTATTTTTTATACTTGAATTGGAATCATAGGTAGGTACATATTTTGATTGACAATGATTGGCTGTTTCGACAACCTTCTCAGCTAGTTCTGTGGTACCTTTACTGCCAAGTGCCCATCCGTCACTCAAGGCCACCTCGACATGAATTGCGGCACAATGGTTCTTAATGATTTGTATTTCTTCTTCGGTATCAGAGGTGAATTTGTTTATAGCCACGATCAATGGAATATTAAATCTTCTTAGGTTTTCTACATGTTTGTCAAGATTTGACATTCCCTTCATTAGAGCTTTTGTATTGGGTTGAGTCAATTCAACTTTATTTATACCTCCATGATACTTCAAGGCCCTTATGGTGGCTACTAAGATGACTACTTTGGGTGAAATATTTCCATAAAAACATTTGATATTAAAAAATTTTTCTGCCCCCAAATCTGCCCCAAATCCAGCTTCCGTAACTACATAATCTGCCAGTGACATACCCATTTTTGTACCGATTAGAGAGTTGGTTCCCTGTGCTATATTAGCAAAAGGACCCCCATGAATGATGGCACCATTTCCCTCTAATGTTTGAACCAAGTTGGGTTTGATGGCCTCTTTTAATAACGAAGCCATAGCTCCTTGTGCGTTTAGGTCTCGGGCATAAATGGCTGTTCCATTAAAAGTGTCTCCGATATAAATATTGGCCAATTTGGCTTTTAAATCAACAAGATTTTTTGAAAGGCATAAAATGGCCATAATCTCCGATGCTGCTGTAATATCAAATCCGGATTCTCTTGGAAAACCTCCTGATTTACCACCCAATCCTGATATGATATTTCTGAGGGTACGATCATTCATATCCATTACCCATTTCCAAGTTACCGTTCTTGGATCTATTCCAAGATTTCGTGTTTTGCTTTGTATATTATTGCCAATCAGAGCTGAAAGTAGATTATTAGCTTTTTCAATAGCCGAGAAGTCACCAGTAAAATGCAAATTGATATCCTCCATAGGCACGACTTGTGAATATCCTCCACCAGTAGCTCCACCTTTCATTCCAAAGACTGGACCTAAAGAGGGCTCTCTCAGAACAGAAATTGTTTTTTTTCCAATGCGATTCAGTCCATCGCAAAGACCTACTGTGGTGGTTGATTTTCCTTCACCTGCCGGGGTTGGTGTAATGGCTGTCACGAGAATTAATTTTGATTGGCTTACCTTTCTCTCATCAATGAGATGAACCGGAATTTTCGCCTTATAATGGCCGTAATGTTCTAAATTTTTATTTGGGATACCCAATGAATTGGCAATGAAATCTATATTTTTAGGGGCTTTGCTCTGGGCTATTTTTAAATCAGGATTCATTTTTAGAAAAGTTTGAGAAGAAAAAAGCTCAATGAGGATTATTATTTATTAAATTGGCCAAAACGAATTTTTCATATCAATTTTTTGTAATTTAATCTTATTTTTTTGTAAAAAATATATTTTGAAACTTTGGAGACTTATCTGAGCGTACTTAATTATGCCATACCCTTTTTTTTAATANTGATTCTTTTTGAGGCGTGGGTTGGTCACTTGAAAGGTGAAAAGGTGGTNAGGAGCATGGATACCTTAGCCAGTCTTATCTCTGGTGTAACNAATGTTTTTAANGATGTTTTAGGTTTAACTGTTATCATTGTTTCCTATGATTGGATGGTTGATAACTTGAGCTTNATACATATAGAAACGACATGGATAATTTATCTAGTTGCATTTATTGGATTNGATTTTTCAGGTTATTGGGTTCACAGAATATCTCATAAAGTCAATTATTTTTGGAATCATCATTTGATTCATCACAGTAGNGAAGAGTTTAATTTAGGTTGCGCGTTGAGACAATCTATTTCAAAGTGGTTTTCAATTTCATTTGTTTTTTTACTCCCCATTGCACTGCTTGGGATACCNGCGCAGGTAGTTGCGGTCATTGCNCCAATTCATTTATTTTCACAATATTGGTATCANACCAAATTAATNGGGAATCTAGGATTTTTGGAANATATATTGGTAACTCCNTCTCANCATNGAGTACATCATGCNATNAATGANATTTATATTGATAANAATCTTTCNCAAATTTTTATNTTNTGGGATAAATTTTTNGGAACNTTTCAAGTAGAATTNNNNCATGAACCACCNGTTTATGGNGTNAAAAAGTCNGTCAAGAGTTGGAATCCNTTTGTGATTAATTTTATTCATCTTTGGCANCTCATGCAAGATGCTTGGAGGGCGAAGTCTTGGTATGATAAACTAATTATATGGTTTAAACCCACGGGATGGAGACCCAAGGATGTAGCTGAGGCTTATCCCATTAGATTAAATGAATCTGTGCACGATCAGTTGAAATATGATCCGACCTATCCACTTTTATTCCACATTTGGTGTTGGTTTCAATGGATATTAATATCCATCATCTCATTTATATTTTTCAATCATTCGGCTGAGATTGGCTATCAAGTCTTGATTTATTTTGTAGGTTTAATGTATTTGTCTATTGCCAGTATGACCTTATTGATGGATAAGCATTGGGGTGCTCTTTATGTAGAAATACTTAAAAATACCATATCTGTGGGTCTAATATATTTTTATGGAGACTGGTTTATGATTAATTCATTTTTTGAAAACGGATCTACATTAATTTTAGTATATCATGTGGTTTGTATGTTAATAGTGGGCTATTTTCACAATCTCTTTCAGTCAGAGCCTCAAGGTTCGGCTTAACTTTCCTGTGTCTCTTTGTTAAAAAAAGTCTTGGAAACTTTTCCTTTTTTGAAGCTTCAGGTCTTGTAGTAGGGCTGATTTAGGTCTTATAATTAAATTAAAGGATTGATTCCTTCCAAAAGGGATCCAATTGAAGCTTAATTGCCAACAATGTAAATCACGGTTGACTCCAAGGCTAGTTTGAGTAAATTTATTTTTCTCTAGATCATAACCGGACCTGAAATTGATTTTGGTCTTTGGTGTTAGGGATATATTTCCAGAAAAAGTCAATGTTTGCCTTATCTTTGATTCTAATAGTCCAGATTGATTGACATTTATAGAGTAAGAAACCCTGAGAGACCAAGGGATATTAAAATTAACATATTCATTAGGATTTTTATAAATATAATCTAAATCAGCAGCATCTTGTAATCCTAATTCTTCTTGATTATTTATATTTTGATCTGCAAAATCATCTCTCCTATTATTATCCTCTGTTTCACTAGTACCTTTTGGCTTTAAGTTTAAACTAATGGCAGTATTGAATCTAGACAAATTGCCTAAACCTTGGCCATTTTGCCATGAAAACCTATCGATTCGTTCCTGACGAGTGACCATACCTTCTTCATTGATTACTAAAGCATTGTATAAATAGGGATCAAGTGTGCCCCCAATATTGAAATTAAGCTTGCCTTTAAAAAAACTAGTTCTTGTCGATAAAGTAATATTAGATAAATTGAAGGAGTCAGCCGCAAAATTATACCCGCTATTAAGAGAAAAATTATCGAATAATTTAATTTTTTTATAGCCGATACCCGATGTATCTTTTTTGTCTCGAACTTTAATTTCTAGATTATTTTGGAGGCTAAAACTCATGGTTTTACTCATATTTCCGCGAGGCGATCCATAAGCAAACTGGTGATATTTCGACATTAGAACTGAATCGCCTTTTTCATTTTTTTGTACCCATTCCCAAGGACTGTTTGCGCTATTGGTAATGTCAGGCGTATAGCTAAAAGAAATCGAAGGTGTGACTACATGTCGTATGGCTTGGATATAACCACCAGGCTTAAAAAACCGAGTTCCATATATAATAGTGTTCAATGAAGCACCTGTATTCCATGAATGGGCGCGTGAAAATTTTTGTAGGGTATCGACTTGAACAGCTTCAAGTTCGGGAACATATGTGTAATCAAGTTCTTTAGTATACCAATATTCTGTTAAATTGAAGTTAGGACTTAGGTTTAATTTATTGAATAATTTAACTGACGTTGCAATCGGTATTTTATGCTGACCTCCATTTTTAGCATTTTTAAAATCTAATTTTAATTCTTCCTCTTGATCTTCTGAAGTTGACGTTTGGTTGGCCAATGCAAATGGGAAGTTGGCTTTGGCAGGTTTATTGGTTATTTCATTTTTTGCGACAAAATTATAACTAAGACCTAGTTTTTTGAGAATGTCTATATTGGATCCAGTTAATTTTTTAAAGGGGTATTGCCGATTGACATTGAGGGACAACTCGGGTAGATTAAAAGTCATGACACCTGTTTGTACGTTTTGTCGATGTCGGGCATTCATGGTCAAATTAATAGGGGCATTTGAAAATTTTTGCCGGTAAGAAATGTTAGATGCAAATTGAGAGCTGATACTTCTGTTAAAATCGCTAGTGGCTAAATTATTATTACTGTTATAAGTGGTCGTACCTGCTGAAATTGATGCACTGACACTTGAATTACCTTTAGAAAGGGGTTTAAGATTACTTCTTACCCAGAAGTCATTACTACTCAAACCATTTTCATTATCGATAATATTTTTATTGTAGCTAAAATTTAGACCTCCTGTATAAGCATATCTCTTTTTGAAATTTGTGTTGAAAACACCACCATAGCCACCATTAGAAAAAACAGATCCTGTAGCTCTAATATCCATGTAATCACTGACATACCAATAATAACCCCCATCTCTTAAGAAAAACCCTCTTCTCCTCTCTTCTCCATAAGTAGGGATCAAAATGCCTGATGTTTTTTCTTTGGGTTTTGGGAACATCCCAAAAGGGAACCAGATGGGTGTATTAATTTCACGAAACCTTAAATTGAAGGGTCCAGAGATGACATTACGTTTGGTAACTTTCAGTTTTTTGGACTGAATATGAAAATGTGGATCACTGAGGTTACATGTACTGTACATGGCTTCTGAGATGTACATTTCATTTCTCTCATTCTTCTTTACATCTTCTCCATGCATAAAAGCGCCCATTTGCTCAGTCACAACACCTCTGATTTGGGCTCTTTTGGTCTTTAAATTGTAGATGATGAAGTCGGTTTCATAGACGGTACCTTTTTCGGTAAAAATAGGTTTTCCTTGTTTTCTTCCTACTGAATCTAGACTATAGGTTGAAGTAATTATTCTTTCAGTCATACTTATTTGGGTTTCATCAGAGTCTAATTCAATTTCTCCATAGTCGATATGGCTATCTCCAAAAAGGGTTAAATTACTAGATTTTAGATCGAAAAAAATAGAGTCTTGGGCATTATAATTTATAATGGTTTCTATTTCTCCGATGGGGATCTTGGGTTCAGTAACCGATTTTTTGGCTCTGTTAGAGATCACCTCTGGCTTTAAGGAATCACCAAACATACTTAATGAATTGAGACTATCCTGCATTATGGAGTCAATAGATACCTTATCCAAAGTATTTAATATTGTGACATTATTAGATATCTTTATTTCATTCTTGACTTTCAATATCAAGGTATCTTCTTGTACAACTTTTTGTGCAATTAGGGCAGCACAGGTTGATAAGGTTAAAATAAATCCTATTAATAGACTTATTATATACTTCAAGTTTGAAACAAGTTTTGTTTTAACGAAAATTTTGCAATTTTTGTGCTAAAGTATTGTATTTGATATACTAACCAATCGTTAAACATTGAGAAATATTGCAATATCTTTTGTGATTTCGTTGTCATTAATTTTGGTTTCTTTCCAAACGGTTGGAATTAAACAGTACAAAGTTAGGAAAATAGTCATTGATCCTGGACATGGAGGTCGAGATCCAGGGACTCATGGGTCGTTTTCAAAGGAAAAAGATGTGGTTTTAAAAATTTCTTTGGAGTTAAAGCGCATTATTAACGAGAATATGCCAGATGTACAAGTTGTTCTGACCCGATCAGATGATAGTTTTCCCTCGCTCACTATGCGATCAAAGATTGCAAATGATTTTGAAGCTGATTTATTTATTTCTATCCACGCCAATTGGTTGAGTAATCCAAATGTTACAGGTACCGAGACTTACGTTATGGGGACCCAAAATATTGGTCGAAATTTCGAAGTAGCTAAACGTGAAAATTCAGTTATTTTGCTGGAGGAAAATTACAAGGAGACTTATCAAAACTTTGATCCGAAATCGATTGAATCCTATATTCTGTTTTCACTTACCCAAAATGCTTTTCATGAAAAAAGTGTCCAATTTGCCAGTTTAGTTGAAAAACAGTTTAAAGAGCGGGTAGGTAGAAGAAGTTTAGGAGTAAAGCAGTCCAGTCTTTATTTACTTTGGAGCACTGCAATGCCTAGTGTTTTAGTTGAAGTAGGCTATCTTAGTAACGTAAAAGAAGAACAATATTTGAATGATAAACGCAATCAAGTTTATATTGCTTCGGGTATTTATAGAGCGTTTAGAGATTACAAAAAAGAAATTGAACAATTAAATTAACGATGAGGGCAAAAGAAGTTAAAATAGGATTAATTGCACTTGCGGCAGGGCTGACATTATATTTTGGATTTAATTATTTGAAGGGAAGAGACTTCATGAATAAAGAAATCAGTTATTATGTGGTTTATGATAATGTGGATGGTTTGACAAAATCAAATCCTGTGATCATTAATGGTTTAACTGTCGGTAAAGTCAGAAATATTCAACTTCGTCAAGATTTCAATAATCAAGTGGTTGTTGAATTAGCCATTAATTCTGAAATTATGTTAGGAGACTCAACTATTGCTGAATTGTCAAATGCGGACTTGTTAGGGAGTAAAGCAATAGTCTTAAACATAGGCCCTATAAACATTCCTTTAGAGCCTAATGATACCCTTAGGGCACGTATGGACAGAGGTCTTGCTGAGTATCTCGACAATGTACAGCCCATCACCGATAACCTTAATGTTACCATTAGGAGGATCAATGAGATTCTTTTGGGTCTTAAAGGGAGCGGTGAGAAAATAACCAGCACCATTTCAGAATTAGAAGTTACATTGCGAGGTATCAATCAATTGTTGAATGAGAACAAGGAAGGTTTTGCTTTAGTAATTAATTCTACAAATAAGGTACTTATCAATCTAAATAATAAGATCAATAATTTAGATCCTATTTTCAAGAAAGCAGAGGGCGTTATGGATTCCCTCAATAATGTAGATTTAAACGGGACCTTGATTGTTGTAAAAGATCTTATGAAAGAATTAAAGAATACTATTTCAGCCATAAATGAAGGTCAAGGAACTTTGGGCCAATTGATGGTGAATGATTCTTTGTACAGTAATCTCAACCAATTATTACTCGATCTAGATAAATTAACTCTTCATTTTAATCAATATCCCAGAGATTTTCTTAAACCTTTGGGGAGGAAAAATAAAAAAACGAAGGGGTTTCAACCCTTGAATAATTGATTATTAAATAGGGTATGTTAACGGATGAACAATAAAGAGCTGAAGTCATTGGTGGAATTGTTGGACGATGACGATGCCGAAGTAGTTGCACATGTCGAGGAAAAGCTTAAAACCTTAGGTACCGGAGTTATTCCTTTTTTAGAGGAAGCCTGGGAACAAACGTTCAATCCAAAGGCCCATGAACGGATTGAGGAATTGGTTCATTTCTTACAATTTGAATTGGTTCAGGAGCGCCTAACCCATTGGTATGAGCATGAACAAGAAGATCTGTTGAAAGGGATGTGGATTTTGGCTACGTATCAATATCCAGATCTGGAATATGCGCAATTATCCAAGAAAATCGAACAGATGTATAAAGAAATCAGGACACAATTAGGTCCTGAGTTACTTCCTTTTGATCAAATTAAAACAATCAATAGTACGCTTTTTGAAAAATTTAAATTTAGAGCAAACACAAAAAATTTCCACACTCCAGGAAACTCAATGATAAATAGCGTCTTGGAAACTTTCAAAGGGAATCCCATCTCCCTTTCCACACTTTATTTATTAATTGCTCAAAAATTAGGTCTACCTATTTTTGGCGTTAATCTGCCGAATTTATTTGTACTAACCTATAAGACCGATAAGCTTCAGTTTTATATCAATGTTTTTAATCGAGGATTGATTTTTTCTAAAGAGGATATTGATAATTATATTTCTCAACTTCAATTGATGCCACAAAATGAGTACTTTGATCCCTGCGATCACGGTCAAATAATCAAGAGGAGTCTTAGGAATTTAATTGTGGCTTTTGACAAGATAGGTGACTATCACAAGAGTGATGAGATTAAAAAACTGATGAGCCTTATCACTTTTGCTTGAAGTTTTCAGATGCTGTAGGCGAGTAAATAATTCAACAGTGGAGTGATGCCCATCATGTGTTGTTCTTTGGTTTCATCTGACATGATATGACCTAAAACTTGATTATCACCAATGAACTCTGTTTTCATTTCCTTTTTAAAGCTGAGTTGAGTTTGTCCACATATTTTGATCAATACTTCCTTGGCTATCCAAATTTTACAGAGATCGAAAACATTGTCCTTGTGCTGATATTCACTTATATGAAGTATTTTAGATTGAATCTTGATTAATTGATTTCTAGGAGACTCAATGTCAATTCCACAAGGGGCATTCAAATGAATCATGGCAGCAGCCATGGGAAAAGAGTGCGTTATTGAAATATTTGCAATCTGACCTATGAGGAAAGGCTTTCCTTTGGCAGTTTTATCAATGCCAGCATAGGGGATTTTAAATAATGAGGCAAGATGCATAATCAATAAACGGGTCGCTAGCCATTCACATTTTTTTTTATCATTCTTGTCTGGAGCCGAGAAGCCTGCTAAGAGGGCCAACTCAGTTGCTGTTTCAGTTATATTCCAAACAGCATAAGTGCTTACCTCGTTTATTTTCTTGGTTAAGAATAGTGGCATTTGAGTAAATAGATCATGCAATTGTAATACTTTTGATGATAATATTTATGATAACCCGACCCTCAATAGTAAAAAAGCATAGCTTAACTGGCCATAAAGATGCTATTTATGCTTTGTGTGCATTAAATAATTATGAATTTGTTTCAGGGGGTGCCGATGGTCATATTATTAAATGGGATGCAAATGGATATGCTGCTGGAAATGTAGTTGCAAAAGTTTCAACATCAGTTTATGCGCTCAGCTATGATTCTTTACGAGATCATTTATTTATTGGGCAAAATTTTGATGGCTTACATGTTATAGACCTAGTAGCAAAACGAGAAATTGCGTCTCTCCAAATGACGAAGTCTTATATCTTTGATATTCAGTTTGACGATGATTTTCTTTATATAGCTTCAGGAGATGGGGCTATTTATATCGTCAGCCGGGAAAGCTGGAAACTTATAAAAACACTTAATTTATCAAAAAAGAGTGCGCGCACTTTGCAATTAAATGATCATCAAATTTATGCTGGATATAGTGATGGTTACATACGTGTTGTAGATAAAAAAAACTATAAGCTAACTCAAGAAATACGGGCTCATGAAAACTCTATTTTTAGTTTATGCATAGATCCTAAAAAAAAAATGATATTGAGTGGAAGCAGAGATGCGCATCTTAAAATTTGGTCAATTGAAGATCGGAAAGTCTTAAATTTGCTAGAAGATATTGTAGCACATATGTATGCCATCAATCATATTAATTACCATTCAAATGGTCATTATTTTGTAACTTGCAGTATGGACAAATCAATTAAAATTTGGGATGCGCATACTTTTAAATTAATTCGAGTGATAGATAAGGGACGTTTTGCAGGCCATGGTACTTCAGTTAATAAGCTTTTGTCGATGCCAAATAAAAATTCTTTAATATCTTGTAGTGATGATCGTACTATATCTGTGTGGGATATAAATTTTAGTAAATAATATGAGAATAACACCACTGGAAATCAAAAGAAAAACTTTCGAAAAAAAACTTCGGGGGTTTGATAAAGATGAAGTAAATGCTTTTTTAGCTTCTTTATCTCAAGAGTGGGAGCGATTATTGAATGAAAATAGTGAGCTTAAAATAAAGAATGAAACTGCTGATCTCGAAGTTAAAAAACTCCGTGAAGTTGAAAACTCATTGTTCAAAACACTGAAAACAGCTGAGGATACAGGGGCGAATATGATTGATCAGGCCAACAAAGCTGCCGAGCTTCATCTTAGAGAGGCTCAAATGAATTCAGAAGCCGTAATGCGTGAGACCAAGTCAAAGGCGATAAGAATTATAGAAGATGCAGAGAATCAGGCAAAAAGCCTTATCGTTGAAATGCAGGATACTATTAAAAACTTAGCTAAGAGCTATGAAAGTATTGAAAATCACAGAGACTCATTAATTGGAGAACTTCAACATATTATTTTGGATATAACGGATAGAATCAATAAAGCAAGTAATCAGAAGGGGACTTTTAAGGTGGAGGATCACTTGATAAAAGTTAGGAAACTGGTACATGAATCAAGGTCGCCGATTGTTGATGAAGAACTGATTAAACAGCCGGAACCTTTAACTCCTATTCCTAAAATCTCAAAAGACGATGTAGTTGCTACTGAAAAGCTCTCAGAATTCATTAAATCCAAAGAGAAAAAATCGAAAAAGCGTGTAGGTAAAGATAAAAGTAAAGAAGAGGAAGGATCAGTGAATGAGGAAAGTGGAGACGTTTCATTTTTTGATCAGGTATAAAATTAGATGGCATTTGTTTCATTAGAGGGGATGGAGTTTTTCGCAAATCATGGATATTATGAGGAAGAACGAAAAGTAGGTAATAAGTACAGTGTTGACGTCAAATTGGAGCTCAATGTAGACTTTGCGGGTAGAGAAGACAAATTAGAGGGTACGGTTGATTATCAACTGGTATACGAATTGATTTCAAAGGTAATGTCTAAAGAAGCGGCACTGCTAGAATATTTGGCTAATCAAATCGTCAAACTTTTGAAAAGTAAATTTCCAGAAGTCAAAAAAATTTGGGTAAAAGTTGCTAAATACAATCCACCTATTCAGGGGCTTTGTCATAGGGCCGTGGTTGAATTGTCCTCATAATTCCGGAAAATAAAGCCACGTTTGTCGACCCCCTCATGGAAATCAATTTCTTGTCCAATAAGGAACATCATTTCTGATTTTTGAATGAGTACTTTAATGCCGGATATTAAGGAGACGGTGTCAAGTTCTTTTTTTTTGTCAAATCCTAAAGTGAAGTTAATACCCGAACAGCCGTGGCCACCTTTAATACTTATCCTAAGTGAGTATTCTTTAGGAATACCTTTAGTTTTGAGTATATTTATAATTTCATCTACGGCACGGCTAGTTATTTTGATGGGAGCAATCATTGGGCAAAAGAAATTATTTATTTTTGAAATAATTAATAAAAATAGAGAATATGGATTTGTTTATTGATTTATTAAAAATATTAGGACCAGCGGCTATAGTACTCTATGCTTCATTTCTGATGGTAAGTTCATTATTAAAGGCGCGATTTGATGAATTACAGTCTTCTTTGAAGCAAAAAATTCAAAAGGAGATGCTACCCATTAAACTTCAAGCCTATGAGCGAATTGTATTACTTTTGGAGCGATCGAATCCCAATAATTTAATTCCTCGATTGAGTCAAAAAGAAATGAATGCAACCGTCTTGCAGCATCTTTTAATTAAAGAGATAAGGCAGGAATTCAATCATAATTTGTCCCAACAAATTTATCTTACCAATGAGGCTTGGTCTTACATTACCGCTTCCATTGAAGATACCATTACCTTGATCAATGAGGCTGCCATGGGTATGGATGAGGAACATTCTGGATTAGATTTGGCCAAATTAATATTGGAAGGAGCTGTTAAGAAGAATAGCATACAACAAGCCATTGTCTTTGTAAAGGATGAAATAAAGGAATTGTTTTAAGATGAATAAAAGTGTATTAAAAATTTTTAGAAAAGCAAATCGCATATTGAAACAGCAAAGTCAGGTAAATGAATTGTTGAGGAAAGCAGCCCAAAAGCTACAAAAATTAAAAGGGAGCAATAAGCAAATCAATGAGCTTATAGAGTATGTACAGTTATTTTTAAAAATGATTAAAAAAAGTTTCATTGGTGAATACAATTCATTTTCTAATAAAACACTGCTGTCTTTGGTTTTTGGATTGCTCTATTTTGTAACTCCGATGGATTTAGTTCCCGATTTTATTCCTTTGCTTGGATTTTCTGATGACCTCTCTATAATTTACTTCATTGTTAAAAATTTTAAATCAGATATCGAAGCTTTCAAAATCTGGGAACTCAATCAGCGATCGATGAGCTAAAAACAAAAAATAAGAAAGTATGCCGGGGAATCAAAGGAAATCAGCACTGATCATGGGCGGATCAGGTTTGGTTGGCCAGTCATTATTAAAAGCCATCTTATTAGAGAATTATTATACAGAAGTTACATTGGTATTGAGGAGACCTATTGATTTAAAATGTGATGCACAGGTCAAAATAATTATGATCGAAGATTTTGAAGCACTCGATTTATATGTGGAGGATTTATTTGCTGACCACGTTTTCTGCTGTTTAGGTTCTACAATGAAAAAGGCAGGATCTAAGTCTTCTTTTGAGAAAAGCGATTTAGTGTATCCGTTAAAAATAGCTACCATAAATCAAATGAATCCAAATTTTAAAAATTATTTGATTGTCACTTCTCAGGGAGCAAATTCCCAATCTCTCGTTTATTACAATCAAGTCAAAGGCAGATGTGAGCAGGCGTTGTTAGCGTTAAATTTACCGGGGTTGAAAATTTTTAGGCCGTCCTTATTGTTAGGGGATCGTATTGAGAAAAGATGGGGTGAAGTATTTTTTAAGTTCTTGATACAAGCTGTAAGTACACCTTTAAAAGCATTAGGAATTTCATCTTTTTGGTCAATTGATGCTACAATAGTAGCAAATGCGATGTTACAGGTTGCGATGAATGAAAAGCAGCATACGGTATTTTATGATGCTAAGGCGATGGTTCAATTATCTCAATAATGATTGCAGTAATTCAGCGTGTTTCAATTGCAGAGGTCAAGGTGGCAAAGGTTTCTATCGCTTCCATTGAACAAGGATTATTAATTCTGCTCGGTATTGAAGACGCAGATAATAATGAAGATTTGAATTGGTTAGTTAAAAAAATCGTTCAAATGCGAATTTTTTCGGATGGGGAAGGTAAAATGAATTTGAGTGCTTTAGATGTGCAAGCTGAATTTTTAGTAATCAGTCAGTTTACTTTGCATGCCAAAACCAAAAAAGGTAATAGGCCCTCTTTTATAAAGGCTGCCAAGGCTGTGCAGGCTGAGACCCTGTATGAGGATTTTATTCAAGAATTATCAATTCAATCTAGCCATCGGGTTCAGTATGGAAAATTCGGAGCGGATATGCAGGTCTCTTTAATAAATGATGGTCCTGTTACAATTATAATTGATACAAAGAACAAACATTGATAAGATCAGTCTTGATTTTGTAAATGATTGGCTTTGATTATGTGTTCTGTCAGGTCAAATTACTATTTTTGCAAATCTATTTTCATTCTATGCAGAACATACGTAATTTTTGTATTATCGCCCATATAGATCACGGAAAAAGCACCTTGGCTGATCGACTTTTGGAGAAAACATCTACAGTTACAAAAAGAGATATGCAAGCACAATTGCTTGATAACATGGATCTTGAAAGGGAACGTGGTATCACAATAAAAAGTCATGCCATACAGATGGACTATCTCAAAGAAGGTCAAAAATATGTACTCAACCTGATAGATACTCCGGGACATGTTGACTTTTCGTATGAAGTTTCACGCTCTATAGCAGCCTGTGAGGGTGCATTACTCATTGTGGATGCCTCTCAGGGAATCGAGGCACAAACGATTTCTAATCTGTATTTGGCTATTGAGCACGACCTTGAAGTCATACCCATCCTTAATAAAATTGATTTGCCTGGAGCTATGATCGATGAAGTTTCAGATCAAATAATAGATTTGATCGGTTGCGACAAAGAAGATATTATTCATGCTAGCGCCAAAGAGGGTATTGGTATTGAGGAAATATTAATGGCAATAGTATCTCGGGTTCCAGCTCCTAAAGGCATCAAGGATGAGCCTCTTCAAGCTATGATTTTTGATTCTGTGTATAACTCATATCGTGGTATTGAAGTTTATTTCAGGGTATTTAATGGTAAAGTAAATAAGGGAGATAAGGTCAAATTTGTAAGTACAGGCCAGACGTATGATGCGGATGAAATTGGTGTGTTGAGGTTGGATCATGAACCAAGATCTTCATTGGAAGCAGGAAACGTTGGATATTTAATTTCGGGAATTAAAGTGGCCAAAGAGGTTAAAGTTGGAGATACTATCACTCATTTAGATCATCCTACTACACGGCCGATCAAAGGCTTTGAGGACGTCAAGCCCATGGTATTTGCAGGAATATATCCCGTAGATACTTCAGATTTTGAAGAATTAAGATCTTCAATGGAAAAATTACAACTTAATGATGCTGCTTTGGTTTGGGAACCTGAAACTTCTGCCGCTTTGGGTTTTGGATTCGATGTGGCTTTTTGGGGATGCTTCATATGGAAATTATTCAAGAACGATTGGAACGAGAATTTGGTATGACCGTGATTACGACCGTACCTTCGGTTAAATTCCATGCTATTGGAATTGATGGAATAATCATTGCTGTGAGTGCACCTTCGGAAATGCCTGAAACTTCTAAAATTTCTCATGTAGAAGAGCCCTTCATTAAGGCTCAAATTATTTCAAAATCTGAATATATTGGGAATATCATTTCCCTCTGCATGGATAAGCGTGGGGAGATCAAAAATCAAGTTTATTTGACTTCAGATCGTGTTGAGTTGACCTTTTACTTACCTTTGGCAGAAATAGTTTTTGATTTTTTTGATAAATTAAAAACCCTATCAAGAGGATATGCTTCTCTGGATTATGAGTTAATTGGTTATCAGACTTCTACGCTGGTAAAATTAGATATAATGCTCAACGGGGATAAAGTTGACGCTTTATCTGCAATAGTACATCGCGATAAGGCTTATGATTGGGGTAAGAGGTTGTGTGAAAAATTAAGAGGCCTTATTCCTCGTCAGATGTTTGAGATTGCCATTCAAGCTGCCATCGGCACGAAGGTGATTGCCCGTGAGACAGTAAAGGCACTTCGTAAAAATGTAATTGCTAAATGCTATGGTGGAGACATTAGCAGAAAAAGAAAACTTTTAGAAAAGCAAAAGAAGGGTAAAAAGCGTATGCGCCAGGTGGGTAATGTCGAAATACCTCAAGAAGCATTTATGGCCGTTCTAAAACTTGATTAAACATGGGAAAATTACTCGACGGAAAAAAGATGGCAAATGAAATCCAGTCTGAAGTAGCACATCGGGTTGAAGAATTAAGGAATAACAATAAAAGAGTTCCTCATCTCGGAATCATTTTGATAGGAGAAGAAGGAGCTAGCCATACATATGTTAACGGTAAGATAAAGGCCTGCAAAGCAGTGGGGTTTGAGTATACCCTTTTGCAATTCGCAGCCACCATCACAGAGAGTAAATTATTGAAGCACATTGAACGACTTAATCAAGATGATGATATAGATGGCTTTATAGTGCAATTACCTTTACCCGAACACATCTCTGTTGAACAGATAATCACTTTAATCGATTCTAAGAAAGACGTAGATGGATTTACGAATCATAATTTTGGATCTATTATTTCTGATCAGCCCTTATTATTGCCTGCTACACCATTCGGAGTAATGGAGCTACTTAAGCGTTATCAGGTGACGACCAAAGGGAAGCATTGTGTGATTGTGGGGGCCAGTCGTATCGTGGGAGCTCCTATGAGTTTAATGATGGTAGAACAGGGTCAAGCTACGGTTACTATTTGCCATAAGTTTACTCAAGATTTAGCGGAACATACTCGAAAGGCTGACATTTTGATCGTTGCGGTAGGTAAGCCGGGTCTCATTACTGCAGATATGGTAAAATCTGATGCAGTCATCATAGATGTAGGAATTACACGTGTTCCGGATACTACAAAAAAGATTGGATTCAGATTGCTTGGAGATGTAGATTTTGAAAATATTGCTCCGAAGAGTAGTTTCATTACTCCTGTACCAGGAGGTGTTGGACCTTTGACTATTGCATCTCTTTTATTGAATACCCTTAAGGCCTATGAACAACAACATACCTAATCCTATCGCTGATGAAATACCTGTCATGGAATCTTTTTATACGATTCAAGGTGAGGGTTGTCATGTCGGGAAAGCAGCCTATTTTATAAGAATCGGAGGTTGTGATGTAGCTTGTCATTGGTGTGATGTGAAGGCATCTTGGGAAGTAAAAAATCATCCTACTTTTACGGTTCCGACTTTGGTTGAAATGGCGAATGAACATCCTGCAAAAATCGTAGTGATTACAGGGGGGGAACCCTTGATGTATGATCTATCTAATTTAACGCAACAATTAAAGGTGGTCGACAAAATTACCCACATTGAAACATCAGGCGTTTATCCCCTTACTGGACATTGGGATTGGATTTGCTTCTCCCCCAAAAAATTTAAAAAGCCAAGNGAAGTTTTTTATGAGCGCAGTGATGAGTTAAAATTGGTTATTTACCACAANTCAGATTTTAANTGGGCCATCGAGCATAGTAAAAAAATGAATCCNAATGCCAAATGGCTTTTNCAGCCTGAATGGAGCAGGCAAGAAGAAATACTACCTTTGATTATTGCATTTGTTAAGGAANACCCTGGCTGGTCCATTTCATTGCAAACNCATAAGTTCATGGATATACCTTAANTATGCGATGGTACTCGATATTTTTGTTAATCTTTATTTCAGAGTACTTGCATGCTCAAAAAGTATACTCGGTAGACAATACTCGGATTCAAAAATGGTACGAGTCAGCTGGTCAATTAATAAATGAACGTAAATTTGATGAGGGAATCTCATTGTATCAGAAATGCTTAATAAAGGAGCCCACTTTTGTAGAAGTCCATTGGTCCTTGGCTAGCGTTTTTAAAAATTTTGGGGATTTAGAGAATTCCTTTTATCATTTGGATCAGTATTATTCATTAGCTAACAAATCTGTGATTAGTGCTCAAAAATTATTGATTTTGATGAGGCAGTATTTTAATCAAGGGGTCTATTTTAAGGCCAGGGAATGCATGGATCAATTCCAAAGGGGTCAGATGCCTGTGGATTCAGACGATTCGCTACTGATGGCCAGCATAGCTTATGCCGGCAAGCATCAAAAAGCAGAATCATTTCTATCGCCAAAGTCCTTGCCATCATCGGTAAATCGTTTTTATACGCAATATTTTCCTACCCTTACCGTAGACAACAATACTTTAATCTTTACCAAGAGAGCGGGTGCTTCAGGTGATTATGATGAAGATTTAGTCGTCAGTTATAGAGAAGCTGATGTTTGGTCTCCAGCGAAATTACTTAGTACAAATATTCATTCAAAGTTCAATGAGGGAGCAGCTTCAATATCCGCAAATGGGCGTACCTTGATTTTCACTATGTGTGACAAAGGTCGGACATTTGGAAGTTGTGATCTCTTTATTTCAAGGAAGTATGGTGAGTTTTGGTCAAATCCTGAAAATTTGGGAGAAGTAGTTAATTCCAAAAATTGGGATTCACAGCCTAGTTTAGAGGCTGATGGCAATACTTTATACTTCTCATCGGATAGGCCTGGGGGATTGGGTAAGAGAGATATTTGGTATACTCAGCTTGAAGATAACATTTGGACTCAACCCAAAAATATGGGGGCAATTATTAACACAGTGAAGGATGATGTAACTCCTTTTATACATACCAATGGTGAAAATTTAATTATCGCATCAAATGGAAGGGTGGGTTTTGGAGGTTATGATTTATTTATGAGTGAACTAAAGGAAAACAAATGGCAAGCTCCAAAGAACTTGGGTAATTCAATAAATAATAATCTGAATCAATTATCATTCATCATATCTGCGGATGGTTCAATGGCTTATTTTTCTCAAGACTTCAAAACAGCAGAAGGCAAGCTAAAGAGCAAAATTGTGCAGTTACCTATTGCCAATGATTCATTGGTAAAAAACACTTCAAGCTATATTTTTGGTCGAGTTACAGATGCCATCTCACGAGAAGTCTTAAAAGCTAAAATTGAACTTTTTGATATTTTCACCAATGAATTGAAGTACAGCACTTATAGTGATAGTATTTCGGGCGAATATTTTTTTACTTTAAATGAAGGATTGAGTTATGGAGTTTATGCAGGTACAAAAGGTTATTTTTTCGAAGATTTTAGATTTGACATTCAAAACAGCATCTCTGGGCAGCTTGATACCCTAAATATAGCCTTGTCTCCGCTAGCAGTAGGAGCCAGCATGATCCTTGAGAATATTTATTTTGAATTTGCTAGCTATGAATTGACCAAGAACTCCCAATCAGAGCTTGAAATAGTTGCGGAATTTTTAGTTGAAAATCGAGTAAATATACAAATTGAAGGCCATACAGATCAAAAAGGAGATCCTAAATATAATCAAATGCTATCCGAGCTGCGTGCAAAAGCAGTTTATGATTTTCTGATTGAATCTGGTATACCGTCTGACCAATTAAAATTCGTAGGATTGGGTTCTACTCAACCAGTTGAATTAGACCCCAAATTGAGTCATGAAAATAGGCGGATAGAATTTAGGATAAGTGCGGAAAATTAATCATTATTTTCCCTGCAAGGGCAATTTATTTGTGATTTCAGTTAT
>NZHT01000080.1 GCA_002691385.1 Flammeovirgaceae bacterium
TTCAAATATAGGACAAAAAACTACTGATATATTTACTTGTCGCCTAGAATATTCAAATTAAATTTATAGATGGAGGGATCAGTGTGAGCTTCAAGCATGATAGCTTCCATTTCAGCTACCTTTTTGGGGTATTGATCACTGATATCGGTTTCTTCACGTGGGTCCTTACTCAAATCATATAGGGCTGTGTTTAAATTATCTTTGTGAAGATCTTTACGAATGGCTTTCCACTGATTTTTACGTACCGCTTGTTGTCCACCATAGGCTGGAAACTCCCAATAAAGATAATCATGTTCTGATTGCTTTTTACCAAGAAGCGTGGGTAAAAAACTAATTCCATCGTACTGTTGATTATCCTTATATCCTACTACTTCCGCTAATGTGGGAAAGACATCCCAAAAGGCAGACAAATGGTTAGTAATCGTATTGGCTAAAATTCGTTTGGGCCAAGTGGTAATCATGGGTACGCGAATGCCTCCTTCGTGTGTAAATCCTTTTCCCCAACCTCTTCCAGTATTAAACGGACCAGCACTATTGAAATGATGTGGATCTACACCACCGATATCATAGGTGGGTCCATTATCACTTGTAAAAATGATAAGTGTGTTGTCATATAATCCTAGGGTTTTAAGTTTATGAACGAGTTCCCCTACTTGTTGATCGAGATAACTGATCATTGCAGCGTAGGTTGCTCTTGGATATTGGTTGGGGAAATAACTTTTGCCTCCCGTGTAGGGTAATTCAGAACCTATAATCTCACGATATTTTCTTTGATATTTTTTTGGTATTTGCAATGGTAAGTGAGGCAGAGGTGATGCATAATAGAGGAAAAATTGATTTTTTTTATTTTTCTCAATGAAATTAAGAGCCCTTTCATGCATCAGGGAAGGGGCATATTGCTCTTGCTCAAAAGCACTATACGATTTGGAATCATTAGGATCAGCTAAAGAATCTAATTTCGTCCCCGGAGGAATTATTTCGTTATTAAGCCCTATTTTTTGTTCATTTTCCCATAAATGTTTGGGATATAAATTGTGTGCTTGTCTTTGGCAATTATATCCGAAAAAATAGTCAAACCCTTGTTTATTTGGTGTACCAATGGTACCTGGAGCACCTAGTCCCCATTTTCCGACCAATCCTGTGGTGTATCCACTTTTTTGTAACATTTCCCCTAAAGTAAAAGTGGAATCTGGAATAGGCCTTTGGCCCTCCAATGAGGCATCAGCAACTGCTGCAGCATAATTCCAAACGTCACCGCGCTCAGCCCACTCATCGTTTCCTCTAATGTGAGCATGTCCTGAATGCAGTCCCGTTAGCAGTATGTATCTACTAGGCGCACAAACAGGTGATCCACTATAATGTTGAGTAAATCTCATGCCCTCACGCGCAAGTGCATCGATATGGGGTGTTCGGATAATTTTTTGCCCATATATTCCCAGTTCCCCATATCCTAAATCGTCGGCCAAAATGTAAATAATATTTGGAGCAGGGAAATTTTCTTCAAAATAATTGCATTTAATTAAAGTTAAAAATGATAATAAAATGAGAGTTAAAAATGAAATTTTCATAAGATTAATAGAATATGTTATTTACATTAAAATTTGTATAATGATTGGTGGAATTTTATATTCCACCAATCATTTATTGGGGATACAAGGAAATATCATTTTGTCCTCCTGCCAATAGATAGGTCATCAAATCTACAACTTCTTGTTCATTGAGTCGGTTAAGTAATGCAGGAAACATTTGTGACTGATGGGTGAGTTTTTTTTCTTTGATGGTGGAGAGGTGAATTTTGCTTACTTTTTCGGGGGTCAAAGGATTTAGCATGACAAATAGTGAATCACTAGTCTCATCTATTATTTTACCTGTCCAACGATCGCCATTATTTAGATAAATTTCACTCATCATATATTGATCTGAGATTTCTGCATTTGGATTGATGATAGCATGTGCCATATCTTTGATTGTAAACCTTGAGGCTATTTGGGTCAGATCTGGGCCAATATTATTTCCTTTGTTTTGAATGCGGTGACAAGCTTGACATAATGCTGCCTCAAACATAAGCTGACCGTTGATATAATTTGGTATGATTTTTTTGTTTTTCATTATATCTTCAACTTCTTTAATTTGCCAATTTTTTCCAGGTCCTTTGGGTACGGGAAGGTTAGCTAAAACATTCGTACCATATTTACCTACATGATAGCCTGATATTTTTTTAAATTTAGATCGTTCAGCTCTCGGTAAATGATTAAGCGCATTGGAGAGTATTTTCAGTAAATATCCACGGTAACTGTTGCCACCCTCTCGATCCCAGAATTCATTAAATCCATTGAAGTATTTGTTACGCAAATCTGTATCCCATCTAACTTTGTAATTAGACAGTGCAGAAGTGAGTGCAATTTTGTAACTTATTGGTCTCCTTTTACGCATGGCTTTGACAGCCGGTCCGTACATTTCACTTCTTTCCGCGAGACTGTCTGAAATAAGTATTTTTATATCTTCCTTATCTATTTCTGACCAAAGGGTCATTATTTTATCAACCCAAATTGAATTTTTGGTATTATTGAAAAGGGTAGCTAATTCTTCATTGATAAATTGATTTTTTGACGGGAAAATAGGTAGCCATTGATTTTCTAAAATTTCTGTATTTAAATCCTTATTTCGAATGATTAATAATGCTTCTGCTCTAAGAATATTCAGCTGCTCTGAGTGCGTTAGTCGTGCGGATTCGACTTGGCTGAGTAGGTTAAAAAGATGCTCCTGCAGAGTGTTGTTGTTTGATCTTGCAACTGCCAAGGCATATTCAACTTTTTTATTAAATTCAGTATCCGAGTTGATGCGCGACGCCCATATTTGTATGCCATGATTCTCCAAGGCAATTCTAGCACTGTATGCAATGTAACGGTCCTTATGTCCAATGTTTTCCCAAATTAAATTGTAATCAGCGATTAAACTGGTATCGTGATAGCTATCTAGTAATTTTCTTAATTCAAGAGTTTTTGTTACTGTTTCTTTCTCTTCTTTTTGATCATTTTTTTCTGACCAAACTCGGTAAAGTCCAGATTCTAATCTTCGACCTCCTGTGGTAAAATACATGGCACCTTTAGCGCCAAAAGTTAAATCAGTAAGTGGCAGGGGAACTCCATTAAGAAATTCTGTTGAGGTGGCTGTATAGCTGGCTCCTGATGGTTGTAATTCGATGTGATACATGGTTCCGAAACTCCAGTCGCAGACAAATAGACCGCTATTAAACGGAGGAGGAAAGTGACTTGCTGCTGCTGAAACAATTCCTGTTGGGCTTCCTTGACCTATTTCAAGAATGCCTGGCAAATTATCTGGATAATACTTTGGCCATTTTGCTGAACCAGTTCTCCATCCAAATTCTGAACCTGAAGTCACATGGCATATCCTAATGGGACGGTACCATGGCATACCTAGGTCCCATTCCATATCAGAATCAAAAGTAAATAATTCGCCCATTTCATTGAAGGCGATATCATAGGCATTACGATAGCCAGAGGAATAGATTTCCCAAAAGCTACCTAAACTATCTGTTCTTGCAATCCAGCCTCCAGGTGCTTGACGATCTGTGGCGTGACCGTTGGGGTCTTTCATTGACTTTATCATTCTATCCTCTGCCCATGGGCTATGTGCAGTAGAAGTATAATTGTCTGGTAAATTGGTATGGTTACCAGCAATCACATAAATCAAATTATCAGGGCCGAGTTGTATTCCATGGGGCCCATGCTCACCCCAGCCATCCAATTGCTGTAAAAAAAGTGCCGAATCGAGTTGGCCATCTTGGTTGCTATCAAATAATCTGTACAAACCACTATTTTGAATATTACGGTCATTCATCATCACGTAGAGACTGTTGTGAGACCAAAGTAACCCTTGGGCCTTACCAAGATGATTGAAATCAAGTGGGGTCACTTCTACGGAGTCTTTGCTCCCTATTCCTGGCATTTTCAGCCAATATATTTTTCCATACTGATCTGAGGAAACGAATAAATTTTCTTTTACGTGCGTTAAAGACACCCAGGAACCCAGGCTATCTGCCATCGGAGCAAGGAGTTTTTCTATTTTGAATCCTTCAGGAACTTCTACATGAGTTTGGTTAGTATATGGGTCTTGGCAGGAATAGAAAATAACTAAGCTAAAAATTAATCTGATTTTTTTCACAAGGTTGTGGTTATATTTTAAAAATATTTTAGCAGAAAAATTTGTATTTCATCGCGATTAATTGTCCATTTATATGACCAATTACCATTAATATCGCTATAATTAATTAAAAATTCAATAAAATTGACATGAACGACAAAAACAGATTATTCTACGGGAGCTGTTTTGCCCTGATAACAACAGCACTTTCCTTTAGTATTCGAGCAGGAATCCTTCCCCAGTTAGGACAAGAACTCGATTTAACAGCGGAAGAATTAGGTTATATTAATTCGATGTGGTTTTTAGGATTTCCTATATCTATGGTGATTGGCGGCCTGATCTATAACAAGGTAGGTGGTGCTAGAATTATGCAATTCGCAGTTTTTTCCCATGGTTTGGGCATCTTATTAACTATTTATTCAGGAAGTTATATGGGTTTACTGATTTCTACTCTGTTGATAGGCTTGGGTAATGGATGTACTGAGGCTGCTTGTAATCCTATGATTGCAGATGTTTACGAAGGTAGCCTGATGAGTAAAATGATGAATCGTTTCCACATGTGGTTTCCCGGTGGTATTGTGATAGGGAGTCTTTTGTCACAATTTATGACTGGGATGGAGCTCAGTTGGGAAATGCAGATTTGGGCAATAATGATTCCTACTCTGATCTATGCTTACCTCTTCTTTGGTCAGTCTTGGCCGCAGGCGAAAGTCAAGGAGGCGGCAACGATATCTGTCAATCTCAGTGCGATGCTCAGTCCTTTGTTTATTTTTATGATGGTGTGCATGGCATTGACGGCGATTACGGAATTTGGTCCCCAACAATGGGTAGGCTTGATTCTAGCTAAAAGTGGAGCAGAACCTATGATTATTTTAGCGCTAGTGACAGGCTTGATGGCTGTAGCTCGATTTTTTGGAGGGGATATTGTCCAAAGATTTGATCAAACAGGTGTCCTCTTAGGCTCTGCCGTTTTAGCGACCATTGGGGTATATCTTTTCAGTACCCAAACAGGAGTAATGGCCTATGTTGCGGCTGTATTTTTTGCCTTAGGCGTAGCCTATTTTTGGCCCAACATGATAGGATTTATAGCGGATAAGATCCCGAAAAGCGGTGCTCTTGGGATGTCTATTATAGGTGCGGTCGGTATGTTTTCTACTTCAATTTTTCAGCCTATAATAGGAAGCTGGATTGATCAAGATAAAACAGCTGCTGCTGCATTGGGATTGACAGGAGATGAATTAGAATTGGTGGCTGGCCAGGCTACTCTAGGGACTATGGTCATACTTCCTGGTATATTAATTGTGTTGTTTATATTGTTGTTTTTTTGGGTGAAGAAATTAACCCTTCAAGGGAGTTAATAGAATATAACCGATAAAAAAATAATAGGCTTTTTTTTGAGCAATCTTTATTTCAATTATTTTGAGGTTATCTCAAGGCTTGTTCCCAGTCAATAATGAGGTCTTCAATATGCTCAATTCCTAAGGAGAGTCTGAGTAAATTATCAGGAGTTTGACTCTCAGGACCCTCCACTGATTTTCGATGTTCTACTAGGCTTTCTATACCGCCTAAGCTAGTCGCTTGCGTGAAAATTTGGAGCTTATTGGCGACAGCTAGGGTTTGAATGCTATCTCCATTGATCAGTAAAGAAAGCATACCACCAAATCCACCCTTCATTTGTTGCGCTGCAATGGTATGATCAGGGTGGTCTTTTAATCCGGGATAGAGTACGCGATTGACTTTTGGTTGTTTGACTAACCACTCCGCCAATTTCTCGGCATTTTCTGTTTGTTTGGTAACCCTTAGGTGTAATGTCTGAATACCTCTAGAAATGAGCCAACAATCGAAAGGGGATGGGATAGCACCCATTTGCACTTGAATAGATTGGATGTGATTTGCTAGAGTGCCAGATTCTTTTAGAATGATACAGCCTCCTAATACATCACTATGCCCCCCTAAATATTTTGTGGTTGAATGTACGACAATATCAGCACCAAGGTCCAGTGGATTTTGAAGTACGGGAGTGGGCCAAGTATTATCGACCGCAATTAATATTTGATGGCCATCTGCTAGCTTGCAAATAGCCTTAATATCCGATATTTTGAGTTGAGGATTAGATGGGGACTCAATCCAAATTAGACGGGTTCGTTGGGTTAGAGCATGNGAAACGGCCTCTATATCGGACATATCAACAAAACTATAGGAGAGGCCCCATCTAGTGAAAATTTCTTTCATGAGAAGGGTCAGGTTAAAATATACGTCATCTGGTAATATGACATGATCACCTGTTTTTAAACTTTGGAATACGGCACTGATGGCAGCCATACCCGATCCAAAAGCTAAACCAGTGGTTCCATTTTCAAGTGTTGCAATGCTTTTTTCTAAGGCTCTTCTATTAGGATTATCATTTCGACTGTATTTATATCCCCCCTGATATTGACCTTCTTGATTTCGTTCAAAAGTGGAGGACAAGTAAATCGGGGCACTTATGGCATGTACTTCATTCATGATATTTTTAGTGCTTTGTATCGCACTTGTTTCAAATTTGAGAGGTTGATATTTTTTGGGCATATTCTTTTTATATTAAAACAGCAAAAGAGATGATATTGTATAATGTATATGAATCAGTTAATGCTACCAATTAAAGGCGGGTAAGTATTTCTCCTAGTGACTTTTATGCTCGTTAAAGTTAATTGTTTTGGAGGATTTAACAAAGTGTTAAAGTGCTGCGAGCACGCCTCTGATATTCCAATTGATACTTATTTGATTATTGGTTCGGGCTCTAAAGTTGCTCCAATTATCCTCCATACCACTGTACTCCCAATCTCCATTTACGAAGGCTGGTCCAGCATCACAACCAATGACCCTTTGTGTTTCCTGTAGGCTATATCTTAGGCTGATCCAAAGTTCAGAATCATCTATTATTAATTTCTCAGTTAAATTATAAGTATTCCAACTACTTGCAAGGCTACCTATGATTTCCGCTTCGTACAAAAGGCTTTGAGGTTCATTATTTGCTCGCTCATTTTTATAAATTCTTAAGGTCAAATCATTAGGGACATAAGAGATATAAAATTGAACAGACTCGAGGGTGCGACCTTGATAATTTAACAAGTCTCTTCTTTCAAAACGAATACTGGATTCATGGAGGCCTTGAGGAATTTGAGGGGCTGAGACATTGACCCCATCATAGTGGATTAGCCTTTCATACTCTAATGAAACTTCTACCGTCTCTTCTTCACAGGATAAAGTGCAAACTGAAGTAATAAATAGAATAATATAGAATTTAATCTCAAACATTAATTACTTCAAGATCAATAATCATGCCTGCCGCTAATTATTAATCTTTATTTTTTTAAGAGCTAAGAATTGAGTTAAATTTTCTTTGGCCTGAAGCTCATCAGGATACTTTGAATTACCCGATGGAGTTGTGGGGAGTTCTGGGATGTGCAAAGTTTGTGTTGGGAACGCAAAATTTACTTTTAAAGCATTTCCCAACTTCAAAATTTCCAATAAAATCTCATGTCTTGCTTTCAATTCACTAGACCAATCGGGGACTTCAAAAAATATATAAAACATAATATTAAGTGAATGAGCACCCATGTCATTGAAAAAAATATTATTGTGATCCGAGTTGGTATCTGGACGTCGATTGACAATTTCTTTTAGACCATCTATGAAAACCTCAATCAATGCAGGGGGAGTATCATAATTGATACTTAACGTTGTGTAAAATCTACGATAGACCCTTAATCCATGATTGTTTATGGTGGCATCCGCTAATTTACCATTGGGTACTGTCACCAGCGAATTTGAAAAGGTTCTAACTCTTGTTGATCTAAGTCCCACTTCTTCGACGATTCCATCGACCCCATCGGTAGTTATCCAATGGCCAATTTGAAAAGGCTTATCTATAAAAATCATCACAGATCCGAAGAAGTTTTTGATGGTATCTTGTGCCGCCAAAGCAAAGGCTAAACCACCTATAGATAATCCAGTCAATAAAGGAAAAATAGAAATATTTAAGCTTTGTAAAATCGCCAATGTTCCAAAAGTGACCACAAAAACACGCAATGATTTTCTTATGATGGGAACCAATTGATCATCCATCGTATTTTGGGTCTGAGCTGCCTTCATTTCTAGATAGAGTCCAATGTATTTAATTAATCTAAAGGCGGTAATAGTGAAGAGTAAGGGAATAGCCGCTCTTATCGAAGTGGCTAAATAAAAGGAGAATGTAGTAGGTAATTGAAGTATGGGAAAAACGAAGGACAGAAGCAAGATGATGATGAGAAAGCTTAAGGGTTTTATAAGAGAAGTCATTTCCTCTGCTGAAATTTTTTTAACCTTTATTTTTTTTATAATTCGTTGAGCAGATTTTTCAATAAACTTGCTTAATGATTTATGAATGACAAAGGCCGTGAATATGAAGAATAGGCTTGCCAAATATTGATTTACGGTTAATCCAAAATATTGATTGGCATGTGAGGAATCCATAATTTCAAGCAGAACATCTCCCCCAAATGCGAAAAGTTTATCATGGAGCTGTAGTACATTTGCCACGCTTTCTTTTGGAAAAATCCAAAGACCATTTATTTTTTTTAGATATAATAAAGGATAATTCTCATTGAGTTTATAGATGTGAAGTTGGGTGGTACTATCTATGTAATTGGGGTCATTTGAAATTTCCTCTAATTTTATAGAGATGCCTTCACCTTTGATCAATTGGATTAATTTTTTAGGGAAATCTGTTGAATCATTACTTGCTAATTCCGCACATTTTTTTATTAGAGAAGGATTAAAATGGGCGGATTGAGAATAAAAATTAAAAGATTTAATGGCTTTGTAGGGTGTACTTAAATCAAACATCACGGTATCCTCTGTCAAGGATTGCGATTGTCCCATCCCAATGATTATAAATCCAAAAAACAAACCCAAAAATATTTTTTTCATCTATTTATTATTTCAGCGAGTACCTCTGCGATTACCTATTTAAATTTGTCCTACAAACTTAGTAAAAATGACTCAGCAGAATCCTTTTTTTAGTCCATTTGAAACCCCTTTTCAAATGCCACCATTTAATTTAATAAAAAATGATCATTTTTTACCTGCAATTCAGCAAGGTATCATTCAAGCGAGAATTGAAATTAATGAGATTACTGAGTGTTTAGATCCACCGTCTTTCGAAAATACTATTGAAGCGCTTGAAGGTTCAGGAACACTTTTAGACAAGGTCTCCAATGTATTGTTCAATTTGAATTCCGCCGAAACTTCTGATGAACTACAAAAAATTGCACAAGAGGTATCGCCTATGATCACTTCCCTTAATAACGAAATAAAGCTAAATAAAAAACTCTTTGAACGGGTAAAATTTGTTTACGATTTGAATGATTCTCTTTCTGGGGAGCAACAAATGCTTTTAGAAAAAACATACAAATCTTTTACTCGAAATGGGGCAGGGCTTGACTCAAAGAGTCAAAAGAGATATAAAGAGATAACAGTAGCGCTCTCGAGTATGGAGTTGAAATTTGGTGAGAATGTATTGGCCGAAACTAATAATTATGAATTAGTTATCGAGAAGCTAGATGACCTTTCGGGTTTGCCTCAAGATTTGATAGATCGGGCTAAATTACTGGCCGTTGAAACTCAACGGTCAGATAGATGGATCTTTACATTGCAGGCACCTTCATTTATTCCTTTTATGGAAAATGCAGACCAAAGAGGTTTACGTAAGCAATTGTTCATCGCTTATATGCAAAAGGCATTTAAAGGAGGAGAATATGATAATCGAGATTTGGTTTTGAAAATTATCCAACTCAGAGCCGAGATGGCAGAGCTTTTGGGCTATGATAGCTATTCTAGTTACGTTCTCGAAGAACGAATGGCCGAAAATCCGACAAGGGTACAGGGTTTCCTGTATGATTTATTATCAAAATCAAAAGATAAGTCAATTCAAGAGGTTGATGAAGTTAAGAAATTTATGGGGACCCTTGGTATTAATCACAGACTAGAGCGATGGGATTGGGCCTATTATGCAGAGAAGTTGAGGAAAAAAAAATTCGATTTCGATGATGAGTTACTTAAGCCTTATTTTAAGCTCGAAAAAGTTATCAATGGAGTTTTTAAAACAGCTGAGAAATTATTTGGATTGACTTTTAAGATTAATAATAAAATTCCTGTTTATCATGATGCGGTCAAGGCCTACGAAGTTTGGGAAAAACAAGAATTAAAGGCTATTTTTCTAACAGATTATTTTCCAAGATCAGGAAAACGTTCAGGTGCATGGATGACTTCTTATCGAGGGCAGAAAAAAGTAAACGGCCAACGAATAATCCCACAGGTCAGTATTGTATGTAATTTCACACCTTCTACTGAGAATCGTTCTTCACTTTTAAAATTTGATGAGGTTAAAACCTTATTTCATGAGTTTGGGCATGCCTTGCATGGAATGCTCGCA